>JANYAP010000092.1 GCA_025361285.1 Bacteroidales bacterium
GGCTTGGGGCTTTTCATCGTTGATGCCTGAACGCTCAATCTTTACGACGTTATCCTTAGGTTGAAAATCTAACGAATCAATTTCCTCTCCTATAATTTTGGAAATCATAAGTTTGGCAATCTTATTGTCGTCCATTAAATATTTAAAAACAACATCGTATATTGGATTTGCAATTTTCATATCCCTCACATTTTAACGCAAATATATCACTTAATTTCGACTATAAGTTTTTACAGCAATTACGTAAGTACGAATTTTGATCAACTTCGGTAAATTGCTTTATAATATGAAAATAACTACCCTGTTTGCAATTTGTGTACGCACAAAAAAGCCCTTACGATTTTTTTCGTAAGGGCTTGATATTTAAAAAGTAGCGCGATGCGGGATTGAACCGCAGACCTCGCGATTATGAATCGCGCGCTCTAACCAGCTGAGCTACCGCGCCGTTTTCAAAATTTGTGGCTGCAAAGATACTGTTTTATTCATTTCTCCAAAGCAATACTTGCAACTTTTTTGTATTGTTGTGCATTTATTTCGTCTAGTGGTTATAATAAACATCAGATAAGATAGTTGTTTATATCAACAAAAGCACAATGAATTACAAATAGTAAGCTGCTACCATGCACACTATACTTTAAAAGTACTATTTTTGGAATCTCTTTTATTTAACTCGTGTATTGTGAACAAAACTGTCATTCGTTTTATTTTTCTTCTGTTTTTCGTTTTCTCGTGCTACGAGGCTTTTACGCAGTGCATAGTAAAGCCAATTGTTCCTGGTGCCGAACGCCCAATGCTTTATAGACCTGCAATATTAAACAAAAGGGTTGCACTGGTTGCCAATCATACGTCGATGGCGGGAAATACTCATCTGCTCGATACTCTTATTAAACAGGGCATTACTGTTGTTAAAATTTTTTGTCCCGAGCACGGTTTTCGAGGAAACAACGATGCTGGCACCAAAGTTTTGAACGGCATAGATGCTAAAACAGGCATTCCAGTAATTTCGTTGTATGGTAAAAAGCTAAAACCATCGGCTGCCGATTTAAAAGATGTGGACGTTGTATTATATGATTTACAGGACGTTGGCGTGAGGTTTTACACGTATATTAGCACTCTTTCGAATGTTATGGAAGCTTGCGCGCATAGTTTTGTGCCTTTGTTTATTCTTGATCGCCCAAACCCTAATGGTTTTTATATCGATGGCCCAGTGCTGGAACCGAAATACAAATCGTTCGTGGGTATGCACACAATACCAATAGTTTACGGAATGACCTCTGGCGAGCTAGCCATGATGATTAACGAAGAAGGTTGGCTGCCGAATAAGGTTAAATGCGAAGGTTTAGGTTTAATACCGTGCCAAAACTATACCCATAAATTGTTATACAAATTACCCGTAAAGCCATCACCTAATTTGCAGAATATGAGTGCCGTGTATTTATATCCATCGCTTTGCCTTTTCGAGGGAACATGCATTAACGTTGGGCGTGGAACCGATTTTCCATTTCAGGTATTTGGAAATCCTAATTTAAAGGGCTGCGAATTTAGCTATACTCCTAAAAGTATAGTAGGTGCATCGAAAAACCCACCTCACGAAGGCGTACTATGTTACGGTGTGGATTTGAGGAATATAAGCGAACAGGAGCTTGTAGCAAATTCGACGATAAACTTGAGTTATATTATAAATGCATATCGTAACTTCGACGATAAAAAAGCCTTTTTTAATATATTTTTCGAGAATTTGGCTGGAACTGCAACGTTACAGAATCAAATTATTAATGGAGTGTGTGCCGATAGCATTCGTAAAAGTTGGCAGCCAGACTTGGAAAAGTTTAAACAAATTCGCAAAAAGTATCTTTTGTACGCCGATTTTGAGTAGCGTTACTTAAATCAAAAAATCCTACAAATTGAACTTAACTGTAAATTTATACGCAAAGTTTTTACCAATCGATTGGTAGGCGTATGGTCCGTAGCGGTAAAATACTCCCAAACCATAACCTACAATGTTCAATGTAAGGAGTTTATTTAATAAAATTCCCGATTCGTAATATCCATTCTCTAGAGTTTTAAAGCTAACCTGCCTATGGTATTGAACGTTGCTCATTCGTCCGAAGCCCATATTGGTTACAAAACACACCTCTGGCCGAAATTTTGGTTGGCTAAATAGCAGACTGCCGAAGTCTTGTCTCAAAAATATTGAAGTAAACTCATCTGAAAAAAATTCGTTCACACGCATGGTTGCGAAACTATTTTCGGCTTCGATAGAAAGTTGCTGATAGGTTGCCGCTGCGTTGTACAGAGTGCATAGCGGAATACTACCAACTACCTTACCTGCTGTTATTTGTATTTGCGATTTACCAATTGCGCGCGTAATAATGCTTTTCGTGAGCTTAACTTCGTATTTCGAATAATCGTAATTACCATTTAACCAGTTCAATCCACGGTGAAAGTTGAACCATACCATAGGATATTTAGTGCCTAGCGAAATTCGACGTCCGTTAGGTGTTTGCATAAACTTCTCGCGAAAGCCTAGTTTCAGGCTAATGCCTACTTCGGTAAATGAAAATGTGTTGGTTACAACATTAGGATCGGTGTTTGCTGGAAAGAAGTTATAATCTCTAACTGTTTTAACATCGTTGGTTAAAAAAATGTTGAATTTAAGATGTGATAGTGCTCGAAATGAAAACGATACCTCCTTTTTGCATACGAAATTCATATTTTTGACATACATTTTGCGGAAAAACTCGCTCGAATTCATAATGTAATCATCTAAAAACTCGGTACCCCCAATTTCCATAACATCTTTGGCGTATTTAACCGATAGTTTTGTATCCGATTGCCAATTCGGAAAAAGCTGAATAAACGAACCATATTTCCAAGCTTTATCGTGAAATCCGTAAGAAAAATAGCCACCTATTGAATAGAACGAACCAACTTTTTTGTTTGTTGCCAAACCTAAACCTAGTTTAAGTCCTTCATAATCATTGTATCCTATAAGCCTTTTGTAATCTAAATTAAAAATACCACACGTAATATTTCCACTAAGTAAAGCGTCGAAAAAATTTAACTTTTTGTCGAAATCGTGAGCTCGTCCCAAACTATCAATCATGCGGTATGTAGCCGAATCTTTTGCTGTTAAAGGTAGCGCACGGTTTTCGCGCCAAACACTATCGGCTGTCTGGTTTGCATTATTAGCCATTTCAATATCAACATTGGAAAACAAAACATCTCGTAAGTCGGGATTAATTTTAATGTCAGATAGATAGCTTTTTCCAAAACCAGTAAAAAAATACTCGTGCGTACCAGCTTTCAGCTTCAATTTCTTGAAAAGCAAATCGGTATTAAGTTGCGTAGGAAACCAGTGTTTATCATCAATTAGCTCATATTGTTGCTGTACCTTAATTGCAAATCGATTGTTTGACTGCACTGGACCTGCAATTACATTCTGAATAGCATAACCGTTTGTATTTATGTACAATACGCCCTTAAGCCCATCGAAATTTGTTCCTAGGCGTGGTTTAAACGAAATAACATAAAGTGTATCGAGCAAATCGGTAATAAAAGTATCCTGTAAAAGAAATAAATATTTATTGGTGCTTCCGGTGCTAATAGGATTGAGATAATTTTTTTCGAACAGCGTTACAAAATTACTGTAAAACGAAAACGATTGAAACTGAGTGGCTAACATAGTAAACGAAGGATCGGAAAAACCCGACACTTTCGATGAGATAACTTTTTCGCTGTTTTTGGCCGGATACTGAAAAAAACGTTGGCTTACCGATTCTATAAGCATTGCATAGTGGTTGTCGAGCTTTTTCTTTAAGCGAATGTTCGACGAGTCGGGTAAAATAGAATCCAAGTAAACTAAAGTGTTTTCGCGGTTAAATGCCGTATCCTCCTGATAGGTAAAATGCATTTTATTGTAGGCGGTGTAAGAGAACGAACTTAACTTTTCGGGGTTATTGCTGTCGCGATTTTCCAAAACTCGCTCTATAATACGATGTGCTGGGTTAACGCCCGGATAAATAACTACTTCGCCTAAATCGGTTGTTTTTCGCTTAAGCAAAACATTAACATTTATCGTATCGTTGGATGGCGCAATATCAACTATAATAGGCTCGTAACCAACATAACTAAATGTTAAAGTGTTAATGATTTTTTTTGAAGAAATGGAAAAGTGTCCGTCGATATTCGATTGCACTCCTTGTCGACCATTTTCGAACGTTATATTTACAAAGGCCAATGTTTCATTAGTCTCCGCATCGGCTACATTCCCTTTAATAAAAGTATATTGCGCTATACATAGTTGCGTTAAAAACAAGCTAAAGGCAATAAATAACAGAATACGAAAATTCATTAAAAACATGTTATAAGTACTTAGTACTTAGCACTAAGTACTAAGTACTTAAAAATTATCAATTACGATTTCAACATCTTTAAAAAGCCTACCTCTTTAGGGTCAAGAAAACGCCACATTCCGCGCGAAAGTCCTTTTTTTGTTAAACCAGCAAAATAAATACGGTCGAGCTTAACTACTTTATAATCTAGGTGTTCGAAAAGCCTACGAATAACTCTGTTGCGGCCCGAATGAATTTCTACGCCAACCAAAGTACTATCGTCTTCAAAAACAAAATTAATGTTGTCAACCTTCAGCATACCGTCGTCGAGTGTAATGCCTTCTCTAATAGCACTCATATCTTCGGCTCTAACATTCTTGTCGAGCTGCACCTGATAAATTTTTCGATAGCTCGAAGTAGGATGCGTAAGCCTTTTGGTAAGTTCGCCATCGTTTGTTAGCAAAAGTACGCCTGTGGTCATTCTGTCAAGTCGTCCCACGGGGTATATGCGCTCATTGCAAGCGCCATCAACCAGCTCCATTACAGTACGTTTGGCATGAGGGTCGTCAACCGATGTAACATAATCCTTAGGTTTATTGAGAAGTATATATACTTTTCGTTCGGCTTGCAATCGCTCGGCGTTATAGCGTACATCGTCGGTGGGCAGAACTTTCGAGCCCAATTGCGAAACAATTTCGCCATTTACGGTAATTAGGCCTGCCGCAATATATACATCGGCCTCTCTACGCGAGCATAAGCCAGTATTGGCAAGGTATTTATTTAAACGTATTGGACCATCGCTCGATAAATTATCGGTATTGTAAATTGGCTGTCGCGGTTTGCTAGTAAGTACACGCTTCGAACCTTTTTGGTAAGGCTTATCGGAGGAAGGACGGCCGTAGCTCGATTGATTATCTCTGCCCGAACTTTGTCCATAAGGTTTATTATATGAGGGTTTATCTCTGTCGTCGTTAGTTTTTTTTACAAACGGTCGCGAAGCTTGATCGCGTGAATCACCAGTTTTCTTTACAAACGGACGACCATAGGAGCTCGACGAATCGCGGTTGTCCTGTTGATAAGGTTTTTTATATCCACCTTTATCACTACTAAATAGAGGTTTTTTTTCTCTCGAATCCGACGAGTTATTATATCGGGTATTTTCGGTCGGTTTGCTACGGGTTAAAATACGTTTGCGCTTGTCGGGTTGCGAGGAATCGGAACTATCTCTGTCTCCGCCTCTTTCGTTATTGATTGTCATACTATGTTGATAATTAATTAATTACATAAAGCATCACTGCTTATTATTTATTGTTACCTTGCAAATAAAGAAGGCAAAATTAATACATTTTAGCCGAAAACTGAACGATTATTTTCAAAAAAGGTTAATTTCTTATGTTTTAGGTTTCGTTATTTTTTAGTTTTATATAACTTGCGATTCAGTTTAAGATTTATAAAAATTTATATAATCGCCTTATTTAAAATATCATAACAAATAAACAAATTGTTTTGGTTCGATAAAAAAACTTCATAAATGAAAATTATAAACACCCAATTGCTCAAAGAAGTTGCAGCACAAGCTAAAACATCGTCGCGAAGGCGTAAGAATTACAATTTTCACGATAGTTTAGATGCCAATGTTCAGCGGATGCTCAATGCTATAGATCCTCATACTTATGTTCAACCACACAAACACGAAAATCCCGATAAGGTGGAAGTGTTTATTATTATGACTGGTAGAGCTTTAGTAGTTGAATTCGACGATAATGGCGATATTACTTCACATTGCTTGTTAAATGCTTCCGAAGGTGTATTGGCCACCGAAATAGCGCCACGAACCTGGCATACAATAATTTCGATGGTAACAGGTACAGTAGTTTACGAATTAAAGGACGGGCCATACTCAGTGCTCGACGATAAAAATTTTGCGCAATGGGCGCCAAAAGAAGGCGATATAGATTGCGACGACTATATACAAAGCGTTTTGCGACGTTGCTGCTGAGAAAAGTATTATCACAATAATAGCTCAACTAATTAATAATTAACAATATACAAATTATGACACTTATAAAATCTATTTCGGGAATACGTGGCACCATTGGCGGCAAACCTGGCGAAGGATTAACGCCGCTCGACACAGTAAAATTTACAGCCTCGTTTGCTACTTGGGTACGAAATAACTCAGGCAAAAAAGCCAGCGAACGCGTAAAAATTGTTTTAGGTCGCGATGCTCGCATATCGGGCCCAATGGTTAAACAAATAGTAATAGGCACGCTTACCGGAATGGGTATAGATGTGATAGACATTGACTTAGCAACCACACCAACGGTAGAAATAGCCGTTACCGAGGAAAAGGCCGATGGAGGTATTATACTAACAGCCAGCCATAACCCAAAACAATGGAATGCTCTAAAACTGCTTAACAACAAAGGCGAATTTTTGAACGATGCCGATGGTAAGCTCGTGCTGTTATACGCCGACACTGACGCATACGAGTTTTCTGATGTCGATTTGCTTGGAAATGTGGTTGTGAAAGATTATACGAACACGCATATCAATCAGGTGCTTAAGCTTAAATTAGTTGATATTGAAGCCATTCGATCGAAAAACTTTACGGTGGCTATTGACTGTGTGAATTCTGTAGGCGGTGTTGTTCTTCCGCAACTACTTAAAGCTTTGGGTGTTAAAGAGGTAATTGAGTTATATTGCGAACCAAATGGAATTTTTCCGCATAACCCCGAGCCTTTACCTGAGCATTTAACTGAAATAGCGAGAGTTACAAAAGAAAAGCATGCCGATATAGCATTCGTAGTTGATCCCGATGTTGATAGGTTAGCCATTGTAAATGAGGATGGAACAATGTTTGGCGAGGAATATACTTTAGTAGCTGTGGCCGATTATATATTAGGGCATCAAAAAGGTAATACATGCTCTAACTTATCGTCGTCGAGGGCTTTACGCGATGTTACCGAAAAACATGGCAGAAAGCATTTTGCAGCTGCTGTTGGCGAAGTAAACGTGGTAGCTGCTATGAAGGCAAACAACGTTGTAATTGGTGGCGAAGGCAATGGAGGCATAATTTATCCCGAACTTCACTACGGCCGAGATGCCTTAGTTGGAATCGCCTTGTTTTTAACACATCTGGCGAAATCGAACAAAACCTGTTCGCAACTTCGGGCAACATACCCCGAATACTTTATCTCGAAAAATAAAATTGAGTTAAAGCCTGGTATTGATGTAGATAGCATACTCGAAAAAGTAAAACGCCGTTTTAGCGACCAGCAAATTAACGATATTGATGGCGTAAAGATTGATTTTCCTGAAGAATGGGTGCATTTGCGCAAATCGAACACCGAGCCAATAATAAGAATTTACGCCGAAAGTAAAACGAAGGAAAAAGCTGATATATTGGCTAATAAGATTATCGACGAAATAAAAAGCTTGCTGTAAGTATTAGATAACAAAGGAATAAAGGAGTTTTATTTTAATGCGTTATTTCGAAACTCCTTACCAGTTAGTTGTTAATCAGTCGTTTGTTAGAGATTAAATGTAAACAATACTGTAATAACAATAAGGTAATAAGGTTGGTTATTCGGGTGCATATTTTTCTACTAAGGTTGAAAAATATATAGTTAAAATCCTAATTTTTAATTTGTTAACCTTAGTATAAATTAACATACTGTGGTTTCTAAAAACTTATTACCTTTTTTTCGGAAAATATTACAACAATATAGTTTACGCCAAGTCAGGAGGTCTGTATTTAGTTTCTTTAGGAGCGACCTGTTTATCAATTCGTTCGAAAATGTTATAGTTTTTCGTTTTCCCGATAATGTTCATAAAAATATTTATGCATTTTATCAATGTGTGAATATTGTAACTTATTACCAAAGTTATGTAACAACAATAGATGTTAAAAATCTAATCTTTGTATTATGGAGCTAAAGCCTTCAAATACAATAGGTATGAAAAAACCCACTTCGATAATAAAAGTGCAGCCTAACCTTCAGATTGCCAAAACGCAAGTTGTTAAGCTTAGTGAGAAAACCATCGAAAAAACACAATACATAGGTTCGTTTTTTGCCGAAATGGGTAACATGCTACTATTCATTTCCTATACCGTAAAAGCCACCTTTAGCCGAAATTTCGAATTTAAGGAGTTTCTAAACCAATGTTATCAAGTAGGCTATAAATCGTTACCTTTAATTTCAATTACTGGAGCAATTATGGGATTGGTGCTTACCATACAATCGCGCCCGGCATTGGTAAGTTTCGGCGCTGTGTCGATGCTGCCTAGCATGGTTGCGGTGTCGATAATACGCGAAATGGGTCCAGTAATAACTGCATTGATATGTGCCGGAAAAATAGGTTCGGGCATGGGTGCCGAATTGGGCTCGATGAAAGTTACCGAACAGATTGAGGCTATGGAAGTATCGTCCACCAACCCAATGCAATACCTTGTAGTTACCCGCGTATTGGCTGCAACCATTATGATACCAATTTTGGTGTTATATGCCGATGCTCTTGGCATTATAGGCAGTTGGGCAGGTGCTAACATTAAAGGCAACGTAACATTTGTACTGTTTATTTCGCAAGCTTTTGCTCATGTTGAGTTTACCGACCTTTTTCCAGCAATTATTAAAACATTCTTTTTTGGTGCAGTAATTGGCTTTGTAGGTTGTTACAAAGGATACACTGCTGGGCGCGGAACCGAAAGCGTTGGAATAGCAGCAAACTCGGCAGTGGTACTAGCTTCGTTGCTTGTTATTATTGTTGATATGATTGCAGTACAAATTACCGATATGATTTAAATGGTTTAAAAATATTTCACTCAAAGAAATGCAAAGAAAAAACGCAAAGTTAGCGAAGTATCATAACTCCTGATCCATTAGTTGGTACTCAGTCATTTGTAAGTGTTTATTACCTAGTGAGGGTTTTGCCGTTCGAAAATATAATTGTCGTAAAAATAAGGTAATAAGGTTGTTGTATGGGCCATATTTTTCTGCTAAGGTTAAAAAAATATAGTTAAAAACCTTATTTTGAATTTGTTAACCTTAGTAGAAATTAATATTCCGAGATTTCTAAAAACCTTATTAAATAAGATCTTAGCGTTCTTTGCGTGAAACACTAAAATAGAATTATATCTACCTGAATACTAACAAACAATGAACGAAGCACCAATTATAGATATTAAAAACCTCAAAAAAGGGTTTGGCGAGCAACAGGTACTCAACGGCGTTTCGTTGCAACTTTTTAATGGCGAAAACTTGGTGGTACTTGGTAAATCGGGTTCTGGCAAATCGGTTTTAATAAAGTGCATTGTTCGTTTGCTAATGCCCGACGAAGGCATTATTACCGTGCTTGGCGAAGATATGAGTAAGTTAAAAAACAACCGCTTGCATCATTTACGACAAAAAATAGGTTTTCTTTTCCAGAGTGGAGCACTATACGATTCAATGACGGTTAAACAGAATTTAGAGTTTCCGCTACGGCGAATTATGAAGCACCTTAGCGAAAAGGAAATAAACGAAAAGATACACAGAGCCCTCGAAAACGTTGGTTTGTCGCACACTTTAAATAAAATGCCATCGCAGCTATCGGGCGGAATGCGCAAACGAATAAGCTTGGCACGCACTATTGTTGTCGACCCGTCGATTATGCTATACGACGAGCCAACAACTGGTCTCGACCCAGTTACGTCGAACGAAATAAGTACCTTAATAAACGATGTTCAAAAGAAATACAAAACATCGTCGGTTATAATTACTCACGACATGGAATGCGTGCGAGCCACAGCCAACCGTGTTGTAATGTTGCACAATGGCGAAGTTTACAAACAAGGTACATTGGCCGATTTTGAAACATCGAACGACGAATTAATAAATGAATTTTTTAAATAGTACTGAGTACCAAGTACAGATTACTCTGTGTTAATTAACTATTTACTAATTACTCAGTACGAATCACTTAACAATTAACAATTAACACGCAAAACAATGAACACACAATCTACAAAATTTAAATTGCGACTCGGCTTATTTATTGCTTTAGGACTAGGCATTTTTGTAGTTGCCATATTTATTATTGGTAGGCAAAAAAATCTGTTCGACCCTGTTTATAAGCTTTATACAACATTTGGCAACGTAAGCGGCTTGCGGGTAGGAAGCAATGTCCGCTTCTCGGGTATCGATGTTGGAACGGTTGATAATATCAGTATAATAAACGACTCAACTGTTAGGGTTGAAATGCTTATTAAGAAAAGCGTTCAACAATTTATTAAATTCGATTGCGAGGCAGGTATTGGCTCGGCTGGGATTATCGGCGATAAGGTGCTGATAATTACGCAGGGAAGCAGTAACGCTATTTTGGCAAAGGAAGGACAATATATTGCATCTAAAGAACCTATTGAAACCGACGATATTATGGAAAGTTTACAGGTTTCGGCCGACAATACTGCAATTATTACCAATCAGTTAGCCCAAATAATGACAAAAGTAAACAGCGGAAACGGCACACTTGGCAGATTAATACAGGATTCCACCATTGCCGAAAATATAAATTTAACCATAGTAAACCTTAAAAAAAGCTCGAAAGGTCTCGACGAAAATATGGAAGCCGCAAAGAATAACTTCCTTTTAAAAGGTTTTTTTAACAAGAAAGCTAAAGCAGCCCAAAAATTGAAGGACGAGGCAGCCGAAAAGAAAGAAAAAGAAAAAAAAGAAAAAAAAGAAAAATAAAAGGATGCATGTATGCCAAAATAACCTATATGCTTGTATTTGTTTCAATTCTCGCAATTGAAATTGCATATTCGCAGCAAACACCTCCAAAAAAGGACTCGACGCAGATATATAAAAATATCGAAACCTACTCAAAAACAAACCGTCTTACAAAATTTATTTATAGTTTAATTTTTAAGCCTACCCCAAAAAAAGCTCCGAAACGAAAGGTTGTTAAAAAAAAATTAATTACTACCAAATACAAATCTTACGAAGGGAGAATTATTCGGAATATAAACATTACAACGCTCGATCCGTTCGGTTATTCAATTGCCGACACCATGGTGCGAGCTCAAAATGTACTAACAAAAGCCGGCAACAGGGTACACGTTAAATCGCAAAACATTACAATTCGCAACCTGTTGCTAATCCGCCAAAACCAAGAATTCGATTCGTTGCTGGTAAAGGAGTCGGAACGGCTGGTTCGCACAATGAACTACGTTAATAGTGTTTCATTTGTGGTGCGCCCCACAGCAAAAAATTCCGATTCGGTAGATATTTTCATTCGCGAACTCGACAACTGGAGCATTTTGCCTAATGCAACCGCTAACAGTTCGGTTATAACCGTTAATTTAACCGATCGGAATTTTTTAGGGCTTGGGCACGAATCTCAAAATGGGTTTTCGTGGTATCCTGTCAATAAAAACAATGCTTACAATACAAATTATTATATCCCGAATATAAACAACACCTTCATTAACTCCACATTACGCTATAATAAGGACGAATTTGGAAATTCGGCTAGAAGCTTTGCCATTGATCGACCGTTTTTTTCGCCTTTCGCTAAATGGGCGGCAGGTGTAAGTTTTAGTCAACAAACGCGATACGATACCGTTCGCGCAATAACTTTGTCGCCAATATTTCAGCAATATAAACACAACACCCAAGATTATTGGACTGGCTACTCAACCCAAGTTTTTAAAGGCAAGTCGGAGAATAGCCGAATTACCAACTTCATTACCACTGTTCGTTTTTTGCGAATACGGTATCTCGAAAAGCCCACGGAATTGTTCGACCCACTGAATATGTATGCTAACGAAAATTTTTATATGGCAAGTGTTGGCATTTCAACCCGCAAATACGTACAGGATAAGTTTATATTTAACTTTGGTCAAACCGAGGATGTGCCTATAGGCAAGGTATATAGCTTTACCGGCGGATATCAGATTCGGAACAATATTGGCAGGCTATATGGCGGTGCGCGTGTTTCGTGGGGTAATTATTACCCGTGGGGCTATTTAAGCACCAATTTTGAATACAGCACTTTTATGCGTTCGTCGCATTTCGAGCAAGGTGTTATTAATGTTGGCATTAACTACTTTACGTGGTTGTTGGAATTGGGCGATTGGAAATTGCGCCAATTTATTAAACCTCAAGTAACCATTGGCTTAAACCGCCATTCGCGCGATAGCATATCGCTAAACGATGGCTTTGGAATAGATGGTTTTAATAGCGATATACTAATGGGCAACAGCAGGTTAATACTTACTTTACAAACTCAAGTATACGCACCATGGAATGTACTTGGATTTCGGTTTGGACCGTATGTTAGTTTTACGCTAGGCAAGTTAGGCAGAGCTAACACTGGGTTTAAAAAAAGTAAGTTATATTCGCAGATAGGCTTAGGAGTTTTAATAAAAAACGAAAAGCTTGTGTTCAAAACCTTTCAACTATCTTTAGCCTTTTACCCAATAATACCAGGCGATGGGCGCAATATATTTAAAGCAAACTCGCTTAAATCCTCCGATTTGGGTTTCCGCAATTTCGAGATTGGAAAGCCCGCCACAATGCAGTTTCAGTGATAGGTTTGTTGAACGACAATTGGTTGTTTTTGGTGTACAGGTCGCTCCTAACGGAGCTTAATAACTTGTATTTTAAAATCTTATCTACAAACAGGTCGCCGCTACGCGGCTAATTATATGGTACTCCCGCCAATTTTCTAATTACATAGTAGTCAGTAGTCAGTACCCAGTACTCAATACTCCTTCCAAACCTGTGAATGATGTAACGTATTGCTAAAGTAGTGTAACAAATTTTCTATCAAATTTCACCATCTTTGTAGTTGAATTAATTCACTAAAAAATAACAAAAATGAAACAGTTATTCCTACTATCGGCAACTTTTGTGTTAATAGTAAGCGTATTATTAACATCGTGTGTATCTAACAAAAAGTTTACCTTGTCGGAAGCTAAAGTGGCTAAGCTTAAGAAAGATAGCGTAAGCACTCATAGTAAACTATATGAGTGTACCGACCTTCTTGTAAGTTGTAACGACCAGTTAACAAATTGTGGACTAAAAGTTACTGGTTTAAACAGCCAGATATCGAATTTGGAAATCACCAACGATTCCATTAAAGACAATTTAAACACTCTATCCGCCGAATCGAAAATGACAATTGCCGATCAACAGAGTCGGTTAAAAGCATTTCAAAGCATGTTACAAGCACAGAAAGACGTGATGACCAAACTGAAAAACACAATTGCCAATGCATTAATGAATTACAAAACCGACGAGTTGTACGTTTTTTATAAGGACGGTAACGTGTACGTTTCCCTTTCGGAAAAGCTACTTTTTAAATCGGGTAGCGATGTTGTTGACCCTAAAGGTGTTGAAGCATTAAAGTCGCTTGCTAAAGTTCTTAAAGGAACTACCGATATTGCAGTAAACATTGAAGGACATACCGATAACGTTCCCATTAAAACCGCCGTTTTTCGCGACAATTGGGATTTAAGCACTGCCAGAGCAACATCTATTGTGCGTATTTTGTGTGCCGACAATGGTTTCGACCCCAAACGCATAATAGCTTCGGGAAGGGGCGAATTTTACCCAGTAAAATCGAACGAAACCGATAAGGAACGCGCCAGCAACCGCCGCACCGAAGTTATTCTGTCGCCCGATTTAAAAGAACTTTATAAGCTTATTTATCCGTGAGGAAGTACCGAGTACCGAGTACCGAGTACTCAGTAAATAATACCGACCGTTTATGCTAATTATTTGGTAATCAGTACTATTTACTCAGTACTATTTACTCAGTATTATTTTAAACTGTGAATTATGTAACTCTATCTCATTATTGTGTAACTATAATTCAATAATTTAGCTTAACTTTTCAAATTATTAATATTCCCAAAAAATGAAAGCGACTGGTATAGTTTTAATTATTATTGGTTTGGCATTAACCATATTTACGGTTAATTCTTTTTTTGAGGTGCTATGAAAAAATGTACCTTAGCGCACTATGGGACAAAAACGAAAAACACGACCAACATCGGATTCATTATTAGAAACGGCATCAAGGATGTTGGTGCCTGGTTTTATATTGGAGAACT
>JANYAP010000101.1 GCA_025361285.1 Bacteroidales bacterium
AACTCCGCATTATAATGAGGCAGCCAATCAACTGGCAATATTATTGACACAATCCGAAACAACATATCCAAGTACAAACCTGCGGATTATTTTCAAAACTACTGCAACATAAACTGCGAGAGGTCAGGAGTTCTGAAATTAGTGGCTTTTGCATGTAAACAATCATATGATAAAGGACATGATTGATATGTTGCATTTGATTCCAAAACAAAGTTGGTTCAACATTATCAGGATTCTCTTGGAGCCAAATGGTTTAAGGGTACAAGGATGTATATAGATTCTAATGCAGCAATACGATTAATTAATCAATATTTTAAAATTAAATAGCCATGGGAGTGATTAGAGAACCTAAAAATGTGGATTTCTTTACAATAGATAATCCATGGACAGATGATGAAAGACAGGAGTTTAGTGATTTAATTAAAAAAGAAAAATCAAAGTTGAAATCTCGTTGCCCAACTTCTTCAGTTATTTCGAATACAAAAAGAACAAAACACTTTGCCTAACACGCAGTATAAAAAATTGCCGGTGTAGTGCGGATTTCAAAGTTCTCACTTCTGTTAAAGTTCAGTGTATCTTGATAAGGAAGTGCTTCGGAATCCCCAACGTCGCATACCGCCAAACGTTTACCTACTCAAATAACTCCATAATACTCTCTTTCGACAGCGATTTGAAAGGGTTGTTGTTGTTTATAAACGTTTCGGCTAGTTCGGCTTTGCGCTCCTGTAGCTTTATAATTTTTTCCTCAATACTTTCGGCCGATATAAACCTGTAAACGAACACTTTATTGGTTTGCCCAATACGGTGCGCCCTGCTAATTGCCTGCATTTCGGCAGCAGGGTTCCACCACGGATCAAGCATAAAAACGTATTCGGCTGCGGTAAGGTTAAGCCCCACACCACCAGCCTTTAACGAGATAAGAAAAAACTTATTTTCAACGTTTGTCTGAAAATCGTTAACTACTTCCTCTCTATTGCGGGTTTCGCCAGTAAGCATAGAATAGGACCAACCTTTGCTTTCAAAAAATTGCTGAAAAAGCTCGAGATGCTTTACAAACGACGAGAATATGAGCACTTTATGATTTTCAACAAACATAATTTCCAAACTCGATATCACCTCTTCAAACTTTCCAGAATCGGCTAAGTACGAGTCATTTACCAAAACGGGATGGTTAGCTATTTGTCGCAATCGTAGAAGCGCATTAAGCACCATAATACTCAACTTTTCAACCCCATTCTGATCAATTAACCCTAGTATTTCGTTGCGCACCTTCGATTTTTCTTCCTCGTAAAACGATTTTTGAGTATCACTCATGGTACATAATCGTATTTGCTCTGTTAGCTCAGGCAGGTCGGGTGCTACCTCTTGTTTTGTGCGCCTAAGTATAAATGGCAAAATTAACCGCTTAAGTTTTTCACGTTTCTTCTCGTCGTTATCTTTTTCAATTGGGTTGGCAAAATACTGTTTAAAGAAACGAAGGTCGCCGAGTAAGCCTGGATTAATAAATTCGATTTGCGACCATAAATCGGTAAGCGAGTTCTCGATTGGTGTGCCAGTTAGTACAAGCCGGTATTGCGACTTAAGTTCGGTAACTGCCTGAAATATTTTCGATTCGGGGTTTTTTATAGTCTGACTTTCGTCGAGAATAACGTATAAAAACTTGTAATCCTTTAACTTAGCAAACTCGTTGCGCACAACACCATAAGTTGTAAGTATAATGTTATAATTACAAAATTCGGTTATTTCGGTGATTCGACCTAATGCTATGTATTTAAGCACGTTAAGGCTTGGCGTAAATTTTTGAATTTCGTTATACCAATTATGTACCAACGACGACGGCAGCACAACCAGTGTTGCAGGCACAAGGTTGTTCGATTCAGTTATAGTTTCGGTTAATTTCTTTATCAACACCAATGTTTGAAGTGTTTTGCCCAAGCCCATGTCGTCGGCTAATACGGCGCCAAAGCGATTTTGATTTAGCCAATGCATCCACGAAAATCCTTCGTGCTGATATGGTCGTAAACTTGCATTAACATCTGGTAGTGTGGGAGTTTCGTTCGTTTTGGCAGTAACGTATAAGTCAGCGATAGTTTGCGAATATTCCTTCGAAACATTTAAAAATATTTCGCGAAGCGACTGATAATGAATAGGTTTAAATATAAAGCTATCTCCTTCGGTTTTCCCGAAATGAAACAAATCGGAATACATTGCGAACCATTCTTTCGGAAGAACAACAATTTCGCCATTTGGCAGCATATATTCGCGATTGCCGTTTAGTATGTGCTTTCGTAAACGCACAAAAGGAATGGTAAATTCGCCCAAAACAACTACGGTATGCACATCGAACCAGTCGGCCTTTTTGAGAAACGATGTTTTAATGTCGATGCTATTAAGATAAAATTGCTTAGTGTAAAAAGCTTGAATTACTGTTATTTGCCTCAATTTAAGCTCATGTTGATTGGTGTTTAGCCAGTTCACCATATTGCCAATCAAATTGTCGAGGTTTTCGTCGGTTTCGCGTTCTAACCAAAAAAACGACGATCCATCGTTCAATAATCCAAGCGATTGCATGATATTTACTGCATTTTTCTCATTCTCAGCATCGCGCGAGGTTTTGTGAAATGCGTATTTGCCGTTTTCGTTTTGCAACGTAACAGCAACCTCAAAAGGCTCGTTGGCACGAAACACGCGACCGTTGCCGTAATCGAATTTCAAATTTAAAACCGGGTTATATTGTAAATCGCCTTCCAAATAAAGAATTATTGTTGGTGTAGGCGATTCGCTAATTATCTGAAAACCAGTACAATTAACACGAAAATTCTTAATCGCATTCAAAACAAATTTTTCCAGATATACTTTTTCGCTCGACTTTGGAACGTTCACAAACTCGGTGCGGAAAAAAGGGCTTAGCTTCTTCCCATCTATATCATTAAATATCAATAGCTTGTTACTTATAATAAGATGACAAGGGTCGTTAACCAAAATAATACCAGCTCTATTTGTAAGCTTCATTTCCTTATTTTGGTGGCTTATGGAAAGGAAATATTTAAACTCGGTATCGTTTAAAATAAAGTTAAAAATAGCCTCCGTGGCATCTTTTTCCACCGAAACTATTTCGGAACAATATACTTGTTTAGGCGAATCTTTAAAGTAAACTTCTATTGATGTGGATCTTACAATGTTAACTATTCTCAGCAATCGTTTTTCGATGTACGGACGCACATGATCTTTAACAATATCGGTGGTTAACCCTGAAATAAACTCCTGATTATTAATCTTTTTCTTCGAGAAGGCGCGAGTAATTTCGTGGTCGCTACATTCTTCAATAAGTTTAACAACTTTTTTTTCGTCGTCGGTAAATTCATTTGGTCGCTTACGAACATCGTCGTTAGTAATTCGTTCAATTAAAGTGTAAAAATCGACTTTACCTTGAATTTCAGCAATATACGCATGAAACATATAGCCAACAACACGGTGTTCGTATAGTGCGAGAATAAACTTCTTTTCCATGTTACAAAAATGGAAAATAGCAACGGGAATAAAAAGGTTTTTTTTGAAATTTTACATGAAAATTATTGTAAACGTAACTGTTTAGGCAAGAGGCTGGAGGCTGGAGGCTGGAGACTGTAACAGATGCAACGAAGTTCCTCCAGCCTCTAGCCTCTAGCCTAAAACCTCCAGCCTCATATCAAAATAATTTGCCTTGAACACCCGTACTTACTACCGGAAGCACTATGCCGAAGTTTACGTACCACAAAAATCCTTCCACTTGTAAAATATTCATTTGCCTCAAATACTTCATATAATCGAGCACTTGGCTTTGGTGCGATGGATGTTCGCTAGTGCCAAATTTATAGTCGATTACAATGGCTTTGTTATTGTTTAGCAAAACCCTGTCGGGGCGAGGCATTAAACCGTTTTTAAGCAGAATGGTTGCTTCTGTGCGCACTTCCCATTCGCCAGAAAACCAATGTTTTACAAGCGGAGCATTTATTAATTCTTTTATGTTGCTAACTAGTTGTTGCCGTTCGGTTTCCATTATTTTACCTTCTAAAAGCATCGATAATAGAGCATCATCAACATCGTTTATTGTTTTTATTCGTTGAAAAACCTCGTGCATTATTTTACCCGAATTAATTCTCGAAACCAGCACGTTACCATCGGAACCAAAATAATCGTTTGCCGGAATTACCTGCTTTACAACATCCGAAACTGCTCTAACTGTGTATTTAACATCGCTTAGCGAAATAGAATTCTCTGTTTTAGCCATTTCCTCGCCAATAGGCAAAGCGCCATAAGTAAAGGTCTTTTCTGTTTCATTCCAGTATTTAGGCATTTCAATTGCAGGAAATTGGTCCTCTACAGGATCTATAAGGTCTACTTTTAACGATTTACCAACCAACCTGCCTACGCTATTATCAATTTTATCTTTATCCGATTCTGGTACAATTACATACAACGCATCGATAGCTCGCGTAAAGGCAACGTACAGCAAATTAAGATTATCGACATAAGCCAGCGCTTTTTCTCGAAAATAGTCGCGACTGAATATTGTTTTCTGCATGCCAGAGGTAAGGTTAAGTGGCAGCAAGGTTAAATCGCAAAAGGGAGCTACATCGGTTGCACACCACAATACACCACCACTCCTACCCGATTTCATAAAACTCCAATCGCCGAAAGGCATAATAACTACTTTAAATTCGAGCCCTTTTGCACTGTGAAGTGTCATAAGCTTAATAGCATCCTGGCCGCTGGGCATACTTATTACACGCTTGTGCTGGTTTTTGTCCCACCATTGCAAAAACGAGTGTAAATCTACCGATTCGCGGCGAGTATATTCCTGAAGCATATCCTGAAACGCTTGAATAAAAGGTAGTTCGCTTTTAAACTCAGCTAGTTGAAATGTTTCGATAATATAATCGGATAGTTCGTAAACCGCAAATTGCTTAAGTGTTTTACTAGCCAAAAAAGTTTCGAGTTTCGCTGGTAAAACTATTGTTCCATTGCTTTTAAAAAAATCGACAAATGTAGGCTTATCATTTTCATTATCAATAAATTCTAAATAATTATACAGCAAAAACGATTTATTCAATTGATTGTCGGGCTGCACGATATGTGCAATAACCGATATTATCCATTTTACAGTTTCGGAGTTTCGTAGCAGCAGCGAATCGTTCGAAATAACATCGTACCTATAATTATTTAGGTTCTTTTCTTTTTGATATTTCAGAAGATATTCCGACACCTTATCGCCTTCGGAACGTTCTCGCACTAGTATAGCAACGTCGTTTAAGCAATAATGGTTATCTTGAAGGTTTTCGAGTATGGCAGGCAGTTTGGCCATAGCATCGTTCATCCAATCTTTGGTTTTTTCGCTTTCGCGAAGCACAAAATCGATATGCACCAAGCCACGGTCGATGTTTTTATGCTCGGGAATAAGCTGTCCAAATTCTCTGTAAGCATTCTCTAATAAAGCCTTAAAAGCATCCAATCCTTCTACTGGCTTCTCACCTTCAGTAGGTTCCACCTCGTTCAAAAGCAAACGCTGTGCATTAGCAAAAAATGTATTGTTGAAAAGAACAATGTTGAGGCTACTACGCCAGTTATGCGATAATGGCTCAATGTGCGGTGTATGTGGAAGTATGTCGGTAATAATGTTTTCCGACAGTATGCGCCAATCGCTGTTTCGCCAGCGGTAAATCGATTGTTTTACGTCGCCAACTACCCAATTTTCGTTATTCTCGGCTAAACTATTTAATATTAACGGTTTAAAATTAGCCCATTGTAACGCCGATGTATCCTGAAACTCGTCGATCATAAAATGCCGAATAAACGTGCCAATTCGCTCAAATACAAATGGGGCATCGCTTCCGCTTATTAGTTTTTGCAAAAACTGGGTGGAATCGGACAACATGAACAGGTTTTTTGCTGAAGTATATTCGCGAATATGCTTTAGCAAATCGGCAATAACGCCAAGTACATATAAGTTTTTTTGTACGCTCGTTGCCGAAATGTAAACGGCGTATTGCTTGTCGTAAAAATCAATAATATTACCCAAACAATTATTCAATCCGCCGTCAAAACCAAGTTGCACTTCGGCTTTACGTGTCGATGCTTTGGTAGTCCACTGATCTACATTATTATAATGATTTTGAATAGTTTTCGAAATTTCAAATTTATTGTAGTTGTCATTATCGCAACACTTTACAAAAAACGAAGCCAAATTAGATTTGTATTTACTATTAAAATCGTCAGTTTCAAGCCCAAATTTTCTGCATATTGCAACAGCCTCGTTTCCAAGATCTTTCATCTGATCTTCAAAATCATTCTTTAGTTTGTTTAATTCGCCATTAAATTTTTGAAGAAATGCCTTATCGGAAATTTTCTCGACCAACGAATCGCCAAATTCCTTGAAACTTTCCTTAAAAACCTCTTTACCAAGCTGTTCAATATCTTTATTAACATCCCAGCTATTGCCTTCAAGTATTTTTTCTTCGGCAAACCTAACTAGCCAGTCTTTCAAATCGGGGTTCGAGTCGAGATCGAAAATCATTTGATCAACGGCTTCGGTTAAAATTTTATCTTGGTCTAATTCAATATCAAAGCCTTGATAATAACCTATTTCGCGAGCAAACGAACGTAACACTCGCTGAAAAAAACTGTCAATAGTAAGAATAGAAAAATGCGAATAATTGTGTAGTATTTTCGATAAAATTAGCGAAGCCCGCTCCTGCAAAGCCTTGGGCGACAACTTAAAATCGTGCAACAAATCATCGGTATAAGCCGATATTTCGCCTCGCGCAAGCTTGTTTAAATCCAAAATAATGCGACTTTTCATCTCGGCAGTAGCCTTATTGGTAAAGGTTACGCCAAGTATGCGTTTGTAATTATCGGCATCGCGAAAAAGCAGATGAATATATTCGCGCGTAATTTTAAACGTTTTGCCCGAACCAGCCGAAGCCTTGTAAATTGTTAATCCCGCCAAAGTATAGTGTGTTTTGGGTAAAGGTATAATTTTTGTGTCAGCTATAGCACAAAGTATCAAAAAGTTGCCACAAAGTTACACAAAAAAAAAAAATTTGTTAAGCGCAGCACCTCTAAAAAAGAATTAACCGTAATAAGAGTAATTCATGTAATTCGTTTACAAAATTTAAAAGTTTGCGGATTTTAGGTTTACCTTTGCCAAATGCAAAAAAACACATCTCCAATTCAGGAAATTATTAATAAACTGAATATTACGGCATTAAACCCAATGCAAAATTCAATGCTTGCCGCTTTTAACAAACCCAACGATATTGTTTTGCTTTCGCCCACAGGATCGGGAAAAACACTTGGATTTCTGTTACCCATTTTACAAACTATTAATAATGAGAATAATGGAGTTCAAGCATTGATACTTGCACCTTCGCGCGAACTTGCCCTACAAATTGAACAGGTTTTTCGATCAATGGGAACTGGTATTAAGGTGAATTGCTGCTATGGCGGCCACCTAATGCGAACCGAAAAAAACAATTTTAAACATCTGCCTTCCGTATTAATAGGAACGCCCGGTAGAATTGCCGACCACATTAATCGAAAAAACTTCGATCCTCAGTCGATCCAATTACTAGTGCTCGACGAATTCGACAAATCGCTCGAACTTGGTTACAAGCAAGAGATGTCGTACATTATCAGCCAATTGAAAGGCGTTACAAAGCGGGTACTTACTTCGGCTACACAAATGACCGAAATACCCGATTTTACTTGCGTTTCAACACCTATCGAGCTTAATTATTTGAAGGATATTAAGCCTGATAGCCTAACCGTTAAAGCCGTTCGTGCGCTTGGTAACGATAAGCTCGATGCATTGTATAGGTTAATTTGTAACATTGGCGAGGAAGCATCGTTGGTTTTTTGTAATCACCGCGAGGCAGTCGATAGAATTTCCGAACTTCTGTGGCAAAAAAATCTCGCTCACGACGTTTTTCATGGCGGTATGGATCAGGAGCAACGAGAACGTGCTCTTATAAAATTTCGCAACGGCAGCCACCGTTTGCTTATTACAACCGACTTAGCTTCGCGAGGTTTAGATATACCCGAAATACGCAATATCATTCATTATCAACTTCCTAACGACGAAAAAACGTGGACACACCGTAATGGTCGCACAGCCCGAATGAATGCCAATGGAAAAGCATATCTGCTATTAGGGCAGGACGAATACATGCCTCCGTTTTTGAAGGATGAACCCGAATTTGTTGAGCTTCCTAGCAAGGTAACTTTACCAGAATCGCCACAATGGGTAACACTTTATATTGGCGCCGGGAAAAAGGATAAGATAAATAAAATTGATATTGTTGGCTTTCTTCTTCATAAAGGTGGCTTGCAAAAAGACGATTTGGGATTGATTGAAGTGCTCGATTTTGCGGCCTACGCAGCAGTTAAAACTAATAAAGTCGACAATATGCTTAAACTAACTAAAAATGAGACAATTAAAAAGAAAAAAGTGAAAATAGCAGTTTCAAATTGAGGGTAAAATAAGAAATTGAAATGCATCTTGTAATTTGCGCCAAATCTAATTTCAATTTTACACCTGCTTAGGCTTTCCATAGCCCTTTCTGCAATCACACTAATTTGAAACACATACATAGCCGAACTGAGGGCAAAGTAACACTGCAAATTTTGCCAAATTTGGCAAAAAGAATACCTATTTTTGTAAGTAATTAATTTACGAAATTTCAAAGCTAAACAAACTAATGCAACATACTAAAAATGAACACTATGAACTTACAATTCATTTCCGATAACAAAGGTTTGACAACTGGCATTTTTATGCCAATACAGGATTGGCAAGATTTGAAAAAAAAGTATAAAGGAATTGAAAAAGAAGAACAAGATTTTGATATACCGGAGTGGCGCAAAACCATTATTGACCAACGTTTAGCTGCTTACAAGGCAAACCCAACCGATGTGCTCGATTTTAACCAAGCCATCGCCGATATTGAAAAGGAATTATGAAATTCAAAACAATAATTTTACCAAAAAAACGGTTAATTCTTTTTTTGAGGTGCTATGAAAAATATTTTGCGATTCGATATAATGCAAAGTCTTTGTCTTTGACGCCATAATTGTTTGAAATGAATCGATTGATTTTACCGTTTAACCTTTCCGCCCTTGCATTAGTTTGTT
>JANYAP010000102.1 GCA_025361285.1 Bacteroidales bacterium
GGGCAATACAGGTAACGGTTTTGATCAAAATAACGCCGATTGCGTAGTCTTAATGTACAATAACACAGCTTACAACAATGGCAGATTAACTGCAAGCACTTATGGAGCATACAAATACGGCTATCAATTTCAATATAAGAATTCGTATAATATTTTAAAAAATAATATAGCTTACAAAAATCTTAAATCGGAGTGTACAGCATTATCAAACAGTACTCAGGATCATAATAGCTGGAACACAGGCTTTAGCGTAACTGATAGCGATTTTATTACCATCAACTCGGGTGGTTCCGATGGAGTTCGTCAAGGCGATGGAAGCTTGCCATCTACCAATTTTTTAAAACTAAAACAGGGCAGCAAATTACTCAATGCTGGCGTTAACGTAGGCTTACCATACACAGGATCGACTCCAAATTTAGGTGCAAATTAAAGGAAATTTTTCTTCATAGATAATCCTGCTAACTTGTATTTCATTGGTAGAAATCAATAAGTAACATGTATTAAATAAGCTCCTACTGCGTTGTTGAGAAAATTTTACATCCTCACATACTTCAGTAAGCTGCGGTTTAAAATTTTATCATGCCTTGTAGGAACTTATTTTCTACACATTACTAACATAATGCCTGAACATTTCTAAATACTAATGAAAAACTCCCGATAAATTGTAACAGGACATTAAATATCGACAGCGAGGTATAATAACCATTGTATTAATTGCAAGTTTATGAAATAAAATTAGTTACTTTGTTATAAACCTATGCATAATTACGAGATTTTTAAAAACCGACTCAGTTCAATTCCGCGCTAATGAGCTATAAATTAGAGTGTTTGGGTAATAATAAATGTTCTTCGAACCTGTTTGGGACAATTATATAACCCATTATACTATAGCATGCTTAGAGCGAAGGCAACCAAAAGTAGACAGGCAAAATGAAGTTTTTTAGATAATGCTACTAAACTGATTTTTATATTTTCCCACCCAAAGAACATATGTAAGACTTTCGAATTTTTCATAATCAATAATTTTAATAGTGAATAACATTTATCGAAAGACTAAAACTGACAAATATATAATAAATATTGACGAACTGCATAATGAATATAATACGCAACAACCAGGGCAAACGCATTAAAATAAAAAGTTCTTAAAATCTCTTTTGTAACTTTTTGTCGTCACAAAAAGTCACCAAAAAAGACTTGACGGGCTGAACTCGCGCCGCCTGCGGCTTCGCTCAGACAGCACCCCATCGAAGCGGTATTTATATTTTACGCTTCGCGGCACTTTGATTGATGTTTTGACGAAAATTTAAAAAATTGCGCCCCGAAGGTTAAAAATAAATTCCTTATAAAACTGCGGGCTGTTTACTCACTATGTTCGTGAGACCGCTTCGCTAAGTTGAGCAAAGTCGAGGTACGAGACGGCGCGAGTTCCCGCAGTTCAGAATTTTTGGTTACTTTTTTTTCGACTGAAAAAAGTGACAATGAATTAATTATGAGGTGTATACAACTATAAAAGATAAATATTTTAATGCGTTTGCCCTGCGTTTTGAATAACTAAACTTTTAAAATCATAAACAAGTGTTACCTCTGGTACCCACCAATTTCCTAATCGCTCAATTTAGGTAAGTCTCACAAAACGGTCATTTTGAAAGACTGAAAAAAGAAATAAGGGAAATCCTCCCAGTCTACTCGACCTTCTGAAAACAATAATGTATTACAATAGTTATAAACTTGAGTAAATCTCAACGATTTATTAAAATATTAAATACCATCCCATTTATTTACTCGTTTACTTTAGAATGTAAGAGAGAGAAAGAGAAAATTTGGTTCAATAAATAACTACTTATTGAACCAAATCTCATTGCGGTGAATTATATACTTTCTTTATAAAATTACCCCAAAAATAATTCCTTTAGGGGGTGTCGGCAATATTTACAAAATATACCTCAAATCATCTTTTGGTTAAAATGGTCGAATTGCTCTAACTCTGTAGGAATCACCTTTTGTATAGGTGTCGGTATTCCCATTTGTGAAATGCTCAGCCCAAGCTAAATCGGTAGTACTATCAATATGTTTTTCTGTAGAACTCCAATAGCCGTCAGTAGTAAAGCCTCCTATAGCCAATTGATTTATGAAAAGTTTGCTTAATTCATCTTTGCTGGGCAAATACCAATCGCTATAACCACTTAAAACTAAATCGGAACAAATTTTTGCAGCATAATTTCCATTTCCCTGAGTACCAACTATAGTAATTGTATTTGCATTACCGGTACCTATTTTAACTTCATTTGCCCCAGTATATATTTCACTACCATTATTCCAAGTTGTACCTGTACTTTGATCGCTAGGTGCAGCAATTAAACCGTGTGTTAGATTTGCATCGTAAAGTGAATCGCCTGGTTGCAAAATATATGCAATTACCCCACCTTGGTAATTTTGACCTATTGCAAGTGGCACTGATGTCGAATCTTTCTTACAGCTATTAGTAAGAATTAATAAAGAACTAATTGATACAAATAGAAAGATTAAACTGCATTTTTTTGTTTTCATTTTTATAAATTTTAGGAATTGATAGATTAGATATGAATTAATGCTTCAAAATTATAATAATTATTTTAGGAATCAGATTGTTTTGTTTAAATTCACAAGTCTTTTACAAAAAAAACTCCTGAATTCCCCTAAATTAACAATAATAATTGTAAGTCCTTTATTTACTTGAATTTAGGACATTAAATATCGACAGCGAGGTATAATAACCATTGTATTAATTGCAAGTTTATGAAATAAAATTAGTTACTTTGTTATAAACCTATGCATAATTTCGAGATTTTTAAAAACCAACTAAGTTCAATTTCGCGCTAATAAGCTCTAAATTAGAGTGTTTGGGTAATAACAAATGTTCTTCGAACCTGTTTGGGACAATTATATAACCCATTACACTATAGCAGGGCTTAGAGCGAAGGCAACCAAAAGTAGACAGGCAAAATGAAGTTTTTTAGATAATGCTACTAAACTGATTTTTATACTTTCCCTCCCTAAGAACATATGTAAGAGACACAGGCTACAGCATACGGAACGAATCAACTATTGTTGTAAATAGGATATTTAAACATACTTTTAAATATTATAATTCCCAAAAAATATGCTCTTTAACTCGATTCAATTCGCAATATTCTTTATTGTAGTTACGTGTTTATATTTCATATTACATCACAAATATCGTTGGTTCTTATTACTAGCAAGCAGCTGCTATTTCTATATGGCGTTTGTGCCTATATACATTCTTATTCTTGGTTTTACTATTATAATTGATTATTATGCTGGCATATACATAGAGAAATCTGAAGGTAAAAGACGAAAATTATTTCTAATTGCAAGTTTATTAGCGAATATAGGTGTATTAGCAGCGTTTAAATATTATAATTTTTTAAACGAAAATCTTTCTATATTTTTAAATGGTCTAAATTATAAAAATCCAATTCCATATATATCAATTCTTCTGCCTATTGGTCTTTCCTTTCATACATTTCAAGCAATGAGCTATACTATTGAAGTATATAGAGGGAATCAAAAAGCAGAACGACATTTTGGTATCTATGCACTTTATGTGATGTTTTATCCACAGCTTGTTGCTGGACCTATTGAACGACCTCAAAATTTAATACATCAGTTCCATGAAAGGCAATATTTTAATTACTTTAGAGTTGTCGAAGGATTAAAACTAATACTTTGGGGAATATTTAAAAAGCTTGTAATTGCCGACAGATTAGCGATATACGTTAATGCTGTATATAATAATCATAGCCATCATAATGGTCCAACACTTTTATTGGCTTCAATTTTCTTTGCTATTCAAATATATTGCGATTTTTCTGCCTATTCGGAGATTGCAATTGGATCCGCAAGAGTGATGGGATTCGAACTAATGACAAATTTTAAGAGACCTTACCTTTCAAGTAGTATTGCAGAGTTCTGGAAACGATGGCACATATCGCTGTCAACTTGGTTCAAAGATTATTTATACATTTCTCTTGGAGGAAATAGAGTTTCAATACCGCGATGGTATTTGAATTTATTTCTAGTTTTCATCATAAGTGGACTCTGGCATGGCGCAAACTGGACATTTATTATATGGGGAGCCTTAAATGGATTTTATCTGGTATTTGCAATTGTAACTTTAAACCTTAGAAATAAACTGTCTCAACTCATTGGTTTCAATAGAATTCCAAAAATTAACCATATATTTCAATTATTAATGACGTTTACTTTAACGTCATTCGCATTTATATTCTTTCGAGCAAATAACGTAAGCGACGCTTATTCGATTATTAGTAAAATTGCAAAATGTAGTGGCACAATATATTACGACAATCCGTCAACAATGATTTATTCGTTTTTTGGAATATTGCTACTTTTTTTCGTTGAAGGCAAGCAAGAATTTTACGGTAGCAGCATTTCCTTTCTTCATAATAAACACTGGATTGTTCGCAATTTAACGTATGTAATGTTGATAGTTACAATCTTCCTAATTGGCGTTTTTGACGGAGGACAATTTATATATTTTCAATTTTAAAAATTAGAGATATGTTCAAAAGCACAATAAATACTATCGAAAAAAACGAATACAAATATTTTTTTTTTAAAGTATTTATATTTCTAGTTATGATTTTTTTGATTGATTTTGCAGTTGGAAAGGTTTTGAGTACTTTCTATTTTAAACAGAAATCGGGTACGCCCTATCGCACAAGTTTCTCAATTAATGAAACTAAAGCAGACCTAATTGTTGTTGGATCCTCCAGAGCTAATCACCATTACCACCCAGATGTTTTTGAAAAAGAATTAGCACTTTCTTTTTACAATATTGGACGCGATGGACAGCCTATTTTCTATCAATACGCAGTCCTAGTGAGTATATTAATAAGATATCAACCAAAAATTATTGTTTTGGATTTTATTGAGGAGGAGTTTGTATTTGATGAATCTGATTATGAGAGATTATCGTCGCTTCTACCTTATTATAAAAGCCATCCTGAAATTAGTTCGATAGTAGAATTAAAGAGTTCATTTGAGAAAATTAAATTTATTTCGAATATTTACCCTTATAACTCCTTGCTATTTACTATTGCTATTGGTAACACAAATTTAAACGCAGGCCGACGAAACAATAATGACATCAAAGGTTATGTACCCCTCAAAAACAAATGGAACGAACCTATAAAAACTTATAATAATAATCAAAAACTTAAAATAGATCCTAACAAAATCAAAGTGTTCGAATTATTTATTCAAGATTGCTTAAAAGAAAAAGTTAAACTTTATGTCGTCTGCTCTCCTTACTATCGTAATTTCATATCAACGCCTTCTTCAATCAAATTAGGTAAATCAATTTCCCAAAAATACAATATTGACTTTTATGATTTCTCACAAAAGTCAATATTTAAGAATAATAGTTCACTGTTTTCAGACCCGTCTCATTTAAATGATGATGGAGCCAGAATATTTTCGGACAGTATTGCTAGAATAATAGGAAAAAACTAATAAAACTATTTAACGTATGCCCCATTTTGCCAATTCGAAACTTGAACCTTAGAAATTATATTATTCCTATTCCATACATTTGAAACATCAATACCTGTGATATAATTTGTTCCTAAATTTACTGCACTTTGTGTTGTTTTTGAAGGTATTAAAGTTGCTGGATCGAGTTCTGTGTTAAGTATCACAGAATGCTTATCGAAACCAAGTGCTTGCCACTGAGCAAAAGTGTAATAATGTTTAGTGCCGTCATTTACGAAAAATGCAATTTCTTGGTTGCTTCCTGATCTGTAGTAGACGTTATAATCGCATTGCAAACCTTCAAGTGAAGCAGCATCTTCAATTTGTATCATCAACCATTGCTTACCAGTACTATAAAATATATTATTTTTAATTATTGTGCCTGTTGATCCTTTCCCACCTGTGGGATCCTTTAAAATTTCAATAAAGCTTGCATAACTTTTTACCGAATTATCGGCATAAAATGTATTATTATATATTTTAGTATTCTGAATTCCTTTAACAATAACACCGTAATTAGTTGCATTTTTTATTAAATTGTAAGATACAATACCAGCCGAATTATCATCTCCTTTTGCTTTTAAAACAATAGCATCAGGACAATTATCAAGAAAATTATACTTTACAATTCCTCCTCTGTTAAATCCAAGAAATATAGCATGATTTTGCCCTAAGGTCATATCTCCTATACCGATTAGCTTGTTTCCAACAAATTCCGCGCCATCATAAAAGTTGTCGGAAACTCCTGAACCCTCAGATCCAACAGCCAATGAATGATTATTTACATTTTTAAACTGAAATACATTGTTGTAAAACTTTACTGTTTGTGCACTTTTGGCATTTGAAATTGTTATAAGGTCGGTTGCAGTATTATGATTAGCTTCGATATAATTACGCTCAAAGGTGACAGATTGATTGGCAAATTCAAACAATGGTTTGGTATAACTACTTGGGGCAACAAATTTTTTATTAATTATTGTACCCCCAAAACCTAAAAATGGAGTTAGAGTGTAAACAGTTTCATTAATAATGGGTATAGGCGTAGGATCAGGTATTGGTGCTGGTGCTGCAGCTACCTGAAGCACATTTATTGAAGCGTTTTTAGCAACTCCTGTACCCGATATAATGATTGTACCTGTTCTTTGGATACCTGTATTTGCTTGCACCGTTACGGTTACATTAGCTTTACCAGTTCCTGTTAATGGGCTAACAGTTACCCAATTAGGGAAGCTTTCAATTTTCCAAGTGGTGTTAGAAGTTACAATAAAGTAATCCTTATCGCCCGCAATGGCCGAAAACGTTTTTAGCCAATCTACCGATAATGAACTTTGTATTGATGATCCGGCTAATTGAAGCGCGCTAATTGAAGCATCTCTCAATACACCAGTTCCCGAAATGGTAATCACATCGGTTCTTTGTGCACCAGTGTTTTCCTTAACTGTTACGGTAATATGTGCATTTCCTGTACCACTTAATGGGCTTACTGTTACCCAACTCGGGTAACTTGCTATTTTCCAAGTAGTGTTCGATTGTAAAATGAAATAATCGCTATCGCCAGCCTTAGCAGAAAAGGTTTTCAAGTAATCAACTGAAATAGATTCCGACTTTTCGGAAATTTTTAACGAATCGGTAGTTAAATATATTGTTGTTTTTGAAGTATCTGCGGATATAATAACCCTTTTATTTATAGTATCGCTTTTGGCAACCTGGTTACTCAATTGCGGATCAGGTAATAGCTCCTTCTGACAGCTCAACAGTGTAATAAGAACTATCAAACTCATTACAAAAATAACTTTCGAATTTTTCATAATCAATAATTTTAATAGTGAATAACATTCATCGAAAGACTAAAGCTGACAAATATATAATAAATATTGACGAACTGCATAATTTCGATGACGAATATACCCAATAACGAGACGTTATAAAAAAAGTTGCGAGTGAGATAAATTTTTATTATCTAACATTAAGATTGCCAATAACTAAGCACTTATTCGAGCATTTATAAGTTAAAAATAAATTGTCTAATAATTTCAGTTTCAGTATGTCACATTTCAGTTTCATTGTCAACTACTTAATGGCATCGTTAAATGAAAGGCCGCTCCAATGCTGTTTAGCTAGAATCGCAGCCATCCACCGAACTTAAAATTTACAGCCTCAGCTCAACGGGGATTGTTGAAAAGACCGCGCCACCAAGCTAAAACTTAAGAATAAGCTCCTCGAAAATATAAGTTATTGCACCAGCGAAGTAGCCTATTAATGCTAGCCACGATATATTTTTTACGTACCAAAAAAACTCAATTCGTTCCAACCCCATTGCGGCAACGCCAGCTGCAGAGCCTATTATTAGAATACTGCCTCCAGTACCAGTGCAATACGCCAAAAGCTCCCAAAACGAATGGTCGGTGGGGAATTGCGTTAGTGGGTACATACCAATTGCGGCGGCAACCATAGGAACGTTATCTACCACGGCCGACAAAAGCCCTATACTTATACCTATAAGATTAATATTGTGAAAGTTATTGTCGAGAAACGACGCAAGTACCGATAAATGACCGCTGGTTTGTAGAACTGATATTGCAAGTAATATTCCCAAAAAGAAAAGTACGCTTGGCATATCCATTTTTTCGAGGGCGTTCATTACCGAATACGATTGTTTTGCTTGCTCGTCCTTTTTGCTGTGTAATATTTCGGTTACAAGCCACAACAAGCCTAGCCCAAACAATATACCCATAAACGGAGGCAAATGAGTTACCGTTTTAAATACGGGAACAAATAGCAGCACGCCAAGGCCTACAAAAAAAATTATTTTTTGCTCGGTTTCGTTCGTATGCTTTACAAAAGTGCTTTCAGTAATTCGATTAGTTATGTTTCCATTCATTTTATAACTTATTATTAATAAAGGGATTAATAAACTAACTAAACTTGGTAGAAAAAGGCGAAAAATAATATTTGTTGCAGTAATTTGATTACCAATCCAAAGCATAGTAGTTGTAACATCGCCAATAGGCGACCACGCTCCACCAGAATTGGCCGCAATTACAACAATAGAGGCGAAAATTAATCGTTCCTTGCGCTCCGAAATTAGTTTTCGAAGCATAGTTACTAAAACGATTGTAGTTGTAAGGTTATCGAGTACTGCCGACAGAAAAAATGCCAGAAATGCAATAATCCACAGTAACTTAAGCTTATTGGTGGTTTGTATTCGACGCGTTATCAATTCGAAGCCATTGTGAGCATCGATAAGCTCAACAATGGTCATTGCTCCTATTAGAAAGAATAATATTCCTGAAATATCACCAAGATGTGTAACAAGTTGATGAGAAACAAGTTGATGATTACTTTGACTAAGAATATAAACCGACCAACATATTACTCCTGTAAGAAGCGAAGTGGCTGTTTTATTAATCTTTACAAAACTTTCGAGAGCAATAAAAACATAACCAACAATAAATACTATTAGAAGTACTATCGACATGCTATAAGTATCATTATCAATACTTCAGTAAACTCTTTGGTGGCTTGGTGATTTGGTGATTTGGTGGCTACTATATAATTTTTGCCATTAAAACACAAAAACACCAAATTGCACCAAATCAAGGAGTTATAAAAATCAAATTTTCAAGTTTACCAAACTATTACATTATATCAACATCCACTAAAACCTCTATTTTCGGTCGGTTAAATTTATATACGATTGCTGTGGGAAAACATTTTTGTATGCTGGGCGAATAATTCGGCGAGCCTCGAAAGTAAGTTCCTCCAAACGGTGCGAACACCAACCTGCAATGCGCGACATGGCAAATAGTGGGGTATATATCGAATCCTTAATGCCAATGCAGCTATAAACGAAACCCGAGTAGAAATCGACATTTGCGCAAACACGCTTAGCAACCTTATCGCCTTTGTATTCGGCAAAAATTTTAGGTGCAAGTGTTTCAATCATCGAGTAGAGTTCAAACTCGTCCAACCTACCTTTTTCTATTGCCAATTGGCGTGCTTGTTTTTTGAGAAGTATTGCACGCGGATCGGAAATAGTGTAAACAGCGTGACCTATGCCATATATCTTTCCCGAGCCATCGTAAGCTTTTTTGTTTAGTATTTTGTACAGGTAATCGGTTACTTCCTTCTCGTTATCCCAATGTTTAATGTTTTGTTTAACGTTATCCATCATACATAATACTTCGTGGTTGGCGCCGCCGTGCAACGGACCTTTAAGCGAAGCAATAGCAGAGGCTACCGCCGAATATGTATCGGTTTCGGTTGAGCTAGTTACGCGTATTGTAAAGGTCGAATTGTTGCCACCGCCATGGTCGGCATGTAAAATAAGCGACAAATCGAGTATATCGGCCTCAAGCTGAGTGTATTTACCTTCGCCTTTTAACATTAATAGGAAGTTTTCGGCTGTACTTAACTCGGCATTCGGATGCCTTATTGATAGTGTTTTGCGCTGATATGCATGGCGCATGGAGTGATATGAATAGGCTATAATAGTTGGGAACTTTGCAATAAGGTTCAACGATTGATCGACCATATTTTGTAGCGAAGTATCTTCAGCCTTTGTGTCGAGGGTATATAAGCCAAGCACCGATCGAGCAAGCATATTCATAATATCTTGACCTTTAAGGGTAAGTATCATGTTATTAGTAAATTCGTCGGGTAGTTCGCGTAAAGCGCCCATGTATTGCATAAACTCTTCCAGCTCGCCTTTGTTGGGTAGTTTTCCGCAAAGTAAAAGGTAAACAACCTCATCGAACCCATGACGATGTTGGGTTATAGCACCATTTACCAAATCTTCAACATCGATACCGCGGTAAATAAGTTTTCCATCAACGGGTACTATCTTATCGCCTTCTTTCTGATAACCAACAACATCGCCTACATTTGTAAGACCTACTAAAACTCCCGAATGATCGGCATTGCGCAAACCGCGCTTAACACTGTATTTTTCAAATAGTTCGGGAACTATGTACGATGATTTTTTTACATCTTCCGATATTTTTGCAACAATGTTGCTGCCATTCGTGTGGGTTTGAGGCTTCTTATTCATTGGTAAGGTTTATTTATTTACTATATTGGTTTTTATGGAACTACTTTCGTTTCGCAACGAATTTCTGCAAATTTAATATTATCGGGGTTATTTTAGATAAACCTTTTGGAAAGTAATAGAATAATTATAACTTTTTTTAATAATAGAAGAATCGGAGGAGTAACATATTTACTATAACATGCTGACATATTAGGTATAATAACATTTGGGAGTATTTAAAACATGCGAATATAATTTGAAGTTATTTCAACAAAATGACCGAATTAAATTCTATATTCAGACCTCCTGACTTGGCGTAAACAATATTATCATAATTATCTCCATAAAAATAAGGTTTTTAACTATACTTTTTTCAACCTTAGTAGAAAAGTATGAACCCGAATAACCAACCCTATTACCTTATTGTTACGACAGTAGTGTTTACTTTTAAACTCTAACAAACGACTGATTAACAACTAACGGGTCAGGAGTTCTGAATATGTAAAAATGCTCCTAAAAATATTGACTTAATTTAATTAGTTTTGTCAACTATTTGATTTAGTGCAATTTGACGTTTTTGCGTTTTGGTGGCAAAATGTATGTAATAGCCACCAAGACATCACAACCCACCAAACTTTTTACCGAAATATTGATATTACAAAGCCTTAGGAATTGTAATTAAATAAGTTGTACAAATGTTTGAATTGCAACACCATCCACTAAGGCAATCCATAAAAGTATGCTGTCATTCCGACGCAGGTCGGAACGGCGAAGCCCTCACCGAAGGTAATCCAATACAAGTAAGCTATTGCATTACTGGCGAACATTCGTTTGAGATCCCGACCTACGTCGGGATGACAGCACCACTAATGGTTTGCCTTCGGCGAGCTCGTAAACTCGGTTCCGACCTGCGTCGGAATGACACTAAATCACATGACTTATTTAATTACAAAGCCTTAGTTCTGCATTTATATTCCCCTATTACTGGTTTGGCTTACGATATAGCGGACCTGTTGTAGGGGTAGGGGTAACTGTAACTGTTGATGAGACTGCTGTTCCATTACAACCACCTGCCGAATAATTAACTGATACTGTTTTGCTTCCAGCGTTAAGCCATTTAAGAGTAACTGTATAATCGGAGGTAGTAATACCGCCCGATGTTATGGAGTAATCGACGCTTAGCGTGCCCGGAACCACCCAAACATAGTTAGTTTTAGATTGTTGTGTTGAGTAAGTAACATCGGTTGATGTACATAAGTTAGAAATTGGCGAAGCTGTAAAACTAGGCGACGTATTGACAGAACTAACTGCTAATGTACTACTTGGGCTTGCTCCGCAACTGTTATTTGCAATAACTACAATATTCCCGTTTTGCCCTGTAGTGCCCGAAGTAACTGTTATAGTATCTTTTAACGAGCCACTAGTTATATTCCACCCAACAGGCACAGTCCATGTATAATCAATTACATCGGTAGCACCCGAAACGTGGTAATTTGAACTTTGTGTAGGACAGGAAACTATATAGCCGGCAATTACACTCGGGGTTGAAGGCTTTGATGAGTGTACACGTAAAGTAGTAATTGCCGAATTTAAAGGTGAACATATATAAGCAGGATGCGAAAGCTGTACACGGTACAAATATTTATCGTACGCAACTGTAACACCAGTAATGGTTAACGTATTTGTATTAACCGTGCTATATATGCCTGCGTTTGTTAAATTTGTCCAACTAGTTCCATTATTTGTACTTACCTGCCATATATAGGTAGCTGCACCTGTTGCGGTAACCGACAAACTAGTGTTCGAACCCGATAGTGAACATATATTTTTGTTAGTCGGTGGTTGTAAGGAAATTACGGGTCCTTTTTGGAGAAAATCGAAACCTCCACTTCCATCCAAGTTGGATGGTGTTGTGTAACCTCCAGCGCCTATAACCTTTCCTTTAGGTGTTACCGTTAAAGGTAATCCACCCAGTTTACCATCGAAATTAGTATCGGTAAACCCTGCTTCATTAACGTCGTTACAGCCATCGGCATCGCTGTCGGAGTCAATGCGGTTAACAACACCATCGGTATCGGTATCGGCATTGGGCAAGGGTGTTCCGTTGGTAACTTCGATACCACCATGGCCCGAGTTTTTATTATCTAGAGCATCGGCCAATCCATCGCCATCGGTATCGGTTAAATTATCGTAAATTCCATCGTTTAGGGCATCACTTCCACCAGCCTCAACGAGGTCGTAAATACCGTCGTTATCCGAATCTAAATCCAACCTATCGGGAATACCATCAGCATCCGAATCGCAATCGGCTCTGAAGGTACATGAAATATCGTCGAGTGCAAAATCGTTACCACCCGGATCGGTATTCAAATTTATGATTTCAAAAGTGGCAGAAGTAGCATTTCCCGAATTCCATGTTGCTTGTACATGATCCCATGCACAAGTACTGGCAGTTGCATTAAACTGCGCCCCTATATTTGTGCCATTAATACGAAAAATTAATTGTGCTGGTGAGGTTGGATGTACAGAGGCAAGATTAAGGCTAAAAGTATAATCCTTAAACGATGTAATAGGTATAGAGCCAGAACTCCAAACACTTTTACCCGAAACGCTGCTAGCATTTACAACCATCATGTTCCCCGTGCCTGTTGTAGCATCGCCACAAGGTGAAAAGGCTGAATGCCAACTCAAAGGATTGGTGGTTACTGTATATATTCCTTCAGGGTATCCATCACTTGACCGATAGACATAATCTGAAATAATGCCAGCTGCACCTGCATCGAAGTGGCTATTAGGAAACAGCTCCGTAAGAATGGCGTTGCAAGGTGCATTTTCAATATCATCAGGTATCCCATCGTTATCATCATCTAAATCGAAAGCGTCGGGCACTAAATCGCCATCCGCATCTACAATTAAAATAATAGTTTGAGGGCTTCCGGCAAAGGCCGTACCCGATTTTATACCCGACGAATAAGTTATATTGCTAGTAGTTAAAGCATTAACCGAAATGTTTTTGTTAATAGTAGCCGTAGAAGCGATATTGGCAGTTATCCATAAGTAGCCCAAAGATCCAGCATTTGTTACCTGCGATAATGCATTAAAGGTGTGTGCACCAGCAGCTAACGAAGTGGTAATATCGGAACCTATTTGGGTTGCTGACACTAAACTGTTAACTGTGTTATACCATAACTGAAATTTAAGCACATCGGTTGCGGCATAAGTACCACTAGTTGTGAAAGTTACCGAATTTAAAGTAACATTTGCCGATGTAACCGATGTTGAAAAAGTATAAATTGGTTGTTTAGTACTTGCTTGAAACAAATTGGCGGCTGCAATTGCTGGGTTAGATGATGATAGCGCAATGGCGGGTATAATAGTTAATGTTGAAGAATAACTATATTCACTACATGTAGGAGAAACACCACTGACCTTGCACCGATAAGTATATAAACTCTTTCCAGTAACATCGGAAATTACTAACGAGCTAGTTTTAGCCCCCGAATAAACACCTGTATTTGTAAGTACGTTCCATCCAGAACCGCGATTTTCTTCCCAACTGAAACTAGGAGACGTAGCTGTTGTTGAAGTTATTAAAGTTGCCGAACTGCCTGCCGTACAATTTACATTGGCAGGCCCTGTACTGCTAAAGGCGCAACTACCTGTTATATAGGTATTTATAAGTGTAAGAAGTGCAGCATCCGTTGGTAGTGTGGTAATAACTGAACCAGGTGTAACAGATAAAGCGCTATAATCGGCATTTGGATTAACAGCATAAACTTGGTTTCCACCGTTTTGATTAACTATACCACTTGCATTGCCCCCAATTACTAGGTTGCCTTGGTTTTGAAGCGTTGAGGTAACAGGAGAAACAAAATTGCCCACAACAATAACGTCGGCCTGATTTAGGTTGGCCGTTCCATTATTTGTTAAATTGCCTTTAACAACAAGAGTTTGCCCGCCACCACTTTTAAAGGCCAATGTGCCCCCATTATTAATTGTAAGGTTGTTTTCAACAATATTGGTTATGTTCTTATCAACATTTATTGTTCCATTTATTACAACCGTTCGTGCGGCGGAATTTGCATCTACTGTAACTGTTACACTTGCGTTTATAATAACATCGTCGGTTGAAGTTGGTATAGAAGCGCCACCCCATGTGGCGGTACTGCTCCAATTACCTGTAGTTGAAGCAGTGCGTGTAGCCGAATGTGCAACAAAAACGATACTAAACAATAATAAGGTTACAACTAAAATTTCTTTTACAAAAAACTTAGTTTTTATAAAAGCGTTTTGTTCCCTTACGAGGCTAGATGCCAGATTTAAGAATATTTTCATTGCAAACGATATTTGTAATTAAATGTTTATCAATCTGTAATATACTGAATTAGTTCAAAAATATTAGACGACGCCAAAATAGTGCTTTTTATCAGAAATATTATTCCAACAAAGGTCGGAATGACAGCAATATAGCATTCGCATACAAATATAATTACATATCGTTGAGGTTATCTAGGCACATTCACTCATTTTTAAATAGTAGCAAAAGGCAGAGCTATTAAGTAAAATGCGCAATTAACTGAATTAAATTTTGCGAAAATTGTCGCTTCCTTTGCGGCGTTCCATGTCGGTACCAAAAGGCGAAGTTAAGTATGGTATAATAGCAGGATCGAGGTTAGCCACTACGTTAACTTCAACCTCTTGACTATTATTGGGGTTGTCGATATAATTTTGGTGCTCGGTGCCCGATAGGAAGCGCCATCCGCTATCGTCGTTATTGTCGGGTTCTTCGCGGTACATAAATCCCACTTTCGAACCATCGATAGCAATGGTGTTTGATACTGTGCAATAACCCATTGCAGGAACTAATTCCTTCATGTCTTCGGGCTTTAATAAGTTTTTCGATGCGTCCATAATGTTGATAATAAAGGTATTATAAAATATTTTCTTCAATATAAATTTTCTTTACAAGCTCCAAAGCTAATTAAAAGTGATGGAAATTTACGATATACAGTTTATTATACTTTCGGCAACAGCATCAAAATCTATTGTATCGTCCATAAATACAATTATTTCCATACGGCTGTCGTTACTTGCCGATACTGGCATAGCGCTAAAGTAATCGTTTACTCGGTTGAAGATAAAGTAACCGATGTCGGTTTTAAAAATGCCTTTAAGGCGAAGTACAGAAATTTTGCTGAGTACTTCGTATAGTGTTAGTTTATTAAATATATCGTTTGCCGAGAAAATTAAACCAAATGCTTTGTACCCCTCAACTTGATTGGGAATGCATAATGGTTTTCGTGGTTCGGGGCCAATTCCGTTTAAAGCAGCTTCGATGGTTGCCAATGTCAATTTTTTGTCTTTTATAAAATGTACGAATGGCTTTTCGGGTTCGTTGAGGCTGGTGGCCGGGTATAAATTCAACAAATCGAGCTCGATAAGTCCGTTGCTGGTTTTACCAATGTACTGCTTGGGGCCAATGTTTTCGGTCATCCACCATGTAAACTTATCGATAATGATGGTTGTGGTTATGTCGGTTTTATTTATAAGCACCACATCGGAGGCCTTAAGCTGCGCCTTATAAATTTCGTTGTTCTGTATTCGCAAATCGTTCAATTGGTTAGCATCAACCAGACAAATGGTAGCGCGTATATCGAGCATGTTTCGAACGCGTTCCGATTGCAAAGCCTCGTTAAGTGCCGATAAAAAGCCTAAGCCAGATGGCTCAACAATAATGCGTTGGGGCTTTATTTTGAAAATAATTGTAGCCAAGGCGGCCTGAAAAGGAGTGTTTGCGGTACAGCAAAGGCAACCGCCAGCAACTTCCTTAATATCAACACCGTCAATGTTATCGCTTTCGAGTGTTATATTATCGATAGCTACTTTGCCAAATTCGTTTACCAAAACAGCCCAGCGCTCGTTTGCAGGTTTGTGTTTTAGTAGGTTAAGCACGGCGGTAGTTTTACCAACTCCTAAAAAGCCTGTAATAATGTTAAGCGGAATACGGAATGACATATTAAAAAATTTGTTGTAAGTTACTCAATTACAATGTCGTGTTTATATAGAAGACCAACAATTCCCGGTTGCGAAAACTTAGCTTTCTTTATAATATTGCTTACAGGATCGATAGCATAGTTGTATGAAGTTCGTAAATCGACACCAAAAAGGTTTGTGCGATCGAAAACCGTATTTGCCAAGTCGCATTGCTCAAATAACGAGCTAGTTAAGTCGGTTTCAGTAAAGTTAGCTTCCTTAATATTGCATTGGTTAAAGTGGGTTTTTTTCAACTTCTTTTTAAAGAAATACGAAAACTCGAGGTTGCATTTATCGAAACTTACCGACAGCAGCAAATCGTGGCACACACTAAAATCGACACCAATTATTTTGCAGCTAACAAACGTAACGCCCTTTAAACCAGCACTAGCAAGCTTTACCAAACTTAAATTGCAACCCTCGAACTTACAATCGATAAAGCTTATATTAGCGAAGTTAGCATTTGTAAAATTACAATTAACAAACGTACATCCATCGAACTCCCGTGTTATGGGCTTTGTATCGGAATAATCGATTCCCGAAAAGGTTTCGTTGTCGTAAAACGGTTGGGTCATAAATTTTGTTGATTGTTATCATGTAATTGTAAAGGACCAGCAACAGGCATTTACGCTAAGCACAAAAGTGGCGAAGATAATAGTAAGCCTCTTTCAGCTATCTAGCCTCTTTTATAATATTTGCCCCAATTGCATTTTTGGCTTTGGGGTTACTTTCGGGCAACGAAGCGGAATGGCCAACTCCATTGCTCAGCGCCTGCGTATGTTTATGTGGTGTTAATATCATCGATGGATTTGTAAGGTTTCCATCGGGAAGTGGATCGACGGCGGTTACGTTACCATGCTTAGCTCTTAGGTCGGTCATTTCGCCCCAATCTAACGCGCGAAGCGGACAGGCATCAACACATGCGGGATTTTTATCGATGGCACGCAAATCGGCACACATGTCGCATTTACTCATTGGTTCGCCGCGGCCACCAAACTGCGGTGCGCCATAAGGGCATGCCCACGAACAATACTGGCATCCCATACATTTTGCTGGATCTACAAGAACAACACCATCATCGCCTTTCCTAATAGCGGTTGTTGGACAAACAGGAAGGCACGGCGGATTTTCGCAATGCTGACAGGAAACCGTTAAATGATAAGTATATACGTTTACTGGCACTAAATTATCGTTTTCGAATTCCCACGAGCCGCCATTATACTCAATAACCGTCCTCCAATTAATGTCGACGGGCAAATCGTTTTTATCTTTACAGGCTGTTTGACAAGCTTTGCAACCTATACACGCGCTGATATCTAGATAAAAGCCCAATTGTTTTTTCTCAACCATGTTTGTCCTTTTTAAATAGAATGCGCGCTGGCCATTTATGGTCGGGAATAAGTTGCTTATGAAATTTCGCCACTTCCAACAAACACGAATTCCATCCGCTAGTGCCTTGTCCTGTGGTTATATCGCCTGTTAACATATTTGCATTGCCTGCTTTGTCCACGCCAAGTTTATCGTCCATTTCGGTCCAAGCACCACCGCCCATGCAAGTTACCCCAGGGCGTATTCTACTTGTTACATGCGCACGCCGTATAACAGCTCCATGCTTGCTGTATGCTTTTATTGTGTCGCCGTGCTTAATGCCTCGTTGTTTTGCATCAACAATATTGATAAAAAAATCTTGAGTCCAAGCTTCGCGCAGCCACGATACGTTATTGTAGGTTGTTCCTGCCCTGCGAAGGTAATGAACGGAGTAAAATTGAAGTGGATACTCGCCTTTAGTTTTTGTTTGCCAGTTGGCGAAGCTTGCTTCGTAACCTTCTGTGGGAGTAATATATTCGGCTATGGGTTTAATATCGCTCCAACCGCACTCGGCAACAAACTCGGCAAGTTCGTTACAATGTATTTCGAGCTTTCCACTGCGCGTACTAACAGGATATTTTTCGGGATCGATACGGAATTTTTCGAGAGGAATATGCCTAAAGTTATCGTTTGGCGAACGAGGAATCTGATAAATACCCTTCTCCTTTAGTTCTTTATATGATATTCGCCCTGTTTGCGGTGTTCCAACAGCTCCCATATTCTTTATATCCTCCTCGATAATGTTTACGAGAGGTTCATAATTTTTACCATCATCGGTAATAACCATTGCTCCACTTACAGAGTTGTAAATTTGCTGCGGTAATGTTGCCGATTCAATCAAATTTGTATCTAAGCCTAAGCGAGCGCCTATTTCGCGGGCAATCCACATGTCGTCTTTCGATTCATACAGAGGTTCCACGGCCTTACTACCAAGAAATATAGTTTCGCGGTTTCCGTCGTCCTGCAGCAAACCGTCGCGTTCCCATTGCGATGTTATGGGTAGAACCACATCGGAATACTGTGCCGTGGTATTTAGGAATTGCGAATGACAAACCATAAACTCGAGCTTTTTCACTGCTTCGAGGCCTTTTTTCTGACCTTCGCGCGAGGCGAGCATATTGGTTTCTCCGGCATGGTACATAAGGCGTATATCAACTTTTTGTTTTTTGTTTTTACTTGCAAGATATTCGCCGTTAAGTATTGCGCTCCACAGCTGATTGCCAGGAATACAAACGCCTCCATTTGGGCGACCGCCAACATAATTTGCTCCGGCACCAATTGGGTTGGGAATTTCTACTAGACCACGATCGCCAGCATAAACCAGCGGCGGACCGCCATTGCCCGACGCTATGTGCGTTGAAGTGCCTGTCATGCGACCCGATTGCCCTATATGCCCAGTCATGCAACCAAGTGTCATAAATGCTTGAGGCCACGAGTCGGCATTATTAATGCGTGCTGGCGACCAGCTGGCAAGTAAAGCAACTTTTTTGGTTGAGCCAATTTCGCGGGCTAACTGTTTTATTCTGTCGGCAGGTATTCCACATATTTCCGATGCCCACTCGGCACTTTTGGGTTTATCGTCTTTTTTTCCTAATAAATAATCCTGAAAATTCTCAGCTGCATCAACGCCGTCGGGCATGTGTTTTGCATCGAAACCTACAGTACAACGGTTAAGGAAATCCCAATCGATAAGCGGATTGGTTGCTGGGTTATCTTCGAGTAATAGTGTATGCATTAAACCTAGCACCAGAGCATGGTCGGTGCCAGGGCGAACGGGAAACCAGTCGTCGGCTAAAAGAGCTGCCGAAGAGCTATAAAAGGGGTCGATAAATATAAACTTCGCACCTGCTTTTTTTACTTGCAGGAAATGGTAAGTGGGGCTTCCCGGGCTGCTCCAAGCAGGGTTTACGCCCCACATAATTACAAGCTCGCTGTTGCGAAGATCTATGCGGTCGCCAATAGAGGTGTAAGGCTCGAATTTATTGCCTTCCTTACGGTTATATAAACCAATTCGTTTTCCGGAACCCATCCACGAACCAAGCGAATCGGTCATCCAACTATCTACACAACCTCCAAAGAGGTTTAGAGTTCGTTTAACTTCTCCACCACGGCAGTATATTGATTCGTTGCCAAAATTTTCCTTAACACGTTTAAGTTCGCTAACAATAATATCCAAGGCCTCGTTCCAGCTAATTCGAACCCATTCGTCGTTTCCGCGAAGCGATTTATCGCCACCACCTGGCACCCAATGTTTACGGCGCATTGGGTATTTAAGGCGATCCGGAGCAAATACCTGCATACGTTGCGATCGACCACGAACACAAGCCCGTTGCTGTGGAAAATCGGGGGTATCATCGTGGGTATCATCGCCTTTAAGGCGAATAACCCTATTATCGACAACCAAGGCTTTCAAGGCACAGCGTCCGCCACAATCGTGCCAGCAAACAACGGGTATCCATTTTCCGTCGGCAGGTCGAAGCAAACGGTGTGCGGCTTGAGACTGCGGTGGTACGGAAAAAATACCTTTAATTATATTGAGGATTTTATTCATAATTTAAACAAACACTTAAATTGTTATCCTTTAAACAAATAAACTCCATAAGGTACTTGGGCTTCGTAAAATAGTACTCTGCCGTAAAATTCCGATAATAACGAAAATATAATTACCCCCAGCATTACAATAGGTTCATTTACAAAGAATAGCAGTATTGAGATAATAGCGCCTGAAATTCCCAAACAAATGCGTACAATAAGCAACTTTCTAATATATGCATATTGATCGTTCGAACCCGATATTAAACGTATATAACCGTTAAATGAGAAAATTATGTTTATGATAATTAAAATGGACAAAATTGCTCCTGCGCGACTAATTAAGTGCAAGCTGTTTTCGGAGCCTCCAAAAATATAAGTTAATGAACCACAAAGCAATATACCCAGAACACAGGTGCTTGTATAAAAAGAAAATATAGTTTGCGGGGAATTCCAATACTTAACAGTTTTTAGTAGGTATGCCGAACCCATGCAGTATATCATAATTAATCCAGCAAAAAATGCCAACAATTTTGCAACATAAGCAATACCCGAAGTTACCGATGTAAGCATTAACACTAATATTATCAACAAGATACCAGTATATATTGTTGCAAATAATATTTCGCGACTAAGCCACGAAGTTTTTAAATTGGTAACGCCGCGCCATGCATGCAGCGGAACTTTTAAATGCAAAAACGACGAGGTTAAACCTATAAATGCAAGCATAAAACTAATAATCCACCCTAAAGGCCGATATGCTGTAAAACTTAATGCTGAGTTGCTCCAATCCAATATTGAAAGACCAACACATACACCAACCGAGGCTTGCATTAGAAGGGTGAAAAACACTAAAGATCGTTCTTTCATTTCGGTATATGTTTTAATAGCAAATTTATGAATTTTTTTCGCTATTTAACCAATGGAAGTTTTTAGCCTAATTACAAACTGTCGAGGTTTTATGAAATACAAAATACACTTAGGATTTTACACATTACGGATGCACTAGAGTTGACAGTTAAAGCAATAGCTCCCTTTTGAAATGTTTTGAAATATATGCGATGAATATTAAACCAATTTAGTATTTTTACTGCCAAACATAGTAATAAGCATTTTTGTATTAAATATACAACGCATTCAACTCTGTAACATTTGTATCGTTTTGTAACTATTTACATTCCATAACATAAGGCAGTTAGCAACAAATTGCGAAAAACGTAAAGCCATATGCTGTTGCTTTTTAGCTTGTTTTTACCTTACGAAGCAGCTTTCCGCTTTGTTCTAATATTATTTCGAACTCCTTAACGCAAGCCGAATGGTACATATCGTAATCGATATTTTCCGTATCTGTTTTTTTAGTAGTGTTTGCGCTTTATCAAGGGTTGCTATGCAACGCTCTAAAAAAGTAACATCAATAATCATAGCGTAATTTAAGTTCGTTTAAATAACTTTTCAAAGATATAGCCTTTTATAATTGTTAGCAATTGATTTAGGTTCAGTTATAAGAATAAATATGAAACATTGCTTTTCGAAATCGAAAGAATTCATTATCTTGCATATTATGATGCTGAACACAATATAACACTCGAAGCCAGTTATCATAGGCAGCTATCAATACCGATACCTTGGAATTAGCTCAAATTGCAAATCAAATTGAAGTTGCCTACCTTGTTGAATCTGAAATTATGCGACATTGCGTTAAGAACTTCGATTACAAACCTATAAAAGTTGCACTTGCGAAAATAACACCATAAAATATGAGCAATATTGCTACCGATGGAACAATTTTAATTGTCGACGATTTGCCTGAAAATCTGCAAGTTCTATCGGAATTGTTAACTGTTAATGGGTATAGGGTTCGTGTCGCTAAAAGTGGTATCGAAGCAATAGACTCTATAAAAGCATTACTGCCCGATTTGGTAATTCTCGATATTAAACTGCCCGATATTAGTGGCTTCGAAGTATGCGCAAAACTTAAAGCCGATGCAAAAACTAAAAGCGTTCCCGTTATTTTTTTAAGTGCATTAAGCGGAACAACGGACATATTAAGAGGTTTCGAAGTTGGCGGTATCGACTACATAGTTAAACCATTCAAAACCATTGAAGTACTTGCTCGTGTGCAAACGCAAATTGACATGAGCCGTTTGCGAAACAAACTAAAACAACAAACGCTTGATCTGCAAAATGTAAACGATAAACTTCTTGCAGAAATTGAAAAAAGCCAAAGAAGCGAAAATGAATTGAAAATTCGCAATAATTTGCTTACTGCATTAATTAACAGCCCGAAAGACATCATAATTTTTTCACTCGACTGTCAATATTGCTACACCACCTTCAACGAAAAGCACCGTGCCGAAATGAAAGCCGTTTGGAATGTTGACATTCAGGTAGGTGCCAGTTTGCTAGCATGCATGCATAATCCTCATATAGTGGCGTTAGCTAAAAAAAGTATCGATGCAGCGTTATCGGGCGAAGTTCTTTCCGAAATTCAACTTCAGTCTGAGGCGGGTATTTATTACGAGTTTAGCTGGAATCCTATTTTTCAAAGCAACGAAGTATTAGGCGTAACCTGCTTTATACGCGATATTACCGAACGTATTGCAAACGAAATGCTATTGAAAGAAAAAAACGAAGAAATCGAAGTCCAAAACGAGGAATATCAACAACTTAATGAGGAACAACTACAAGTTAACGAGGAATTACAAGAAGCTAAAGAACGTGCCGAAGAAAGCGATAGACTGAAAACAGCCTTCCTGCAAAATGTAAGTCACGAAATACGTACCCCCATGAATGCCATAATGGGTTTTTCGGAACTGCTAATAGATCAATACAATAACAAGGTAAAGCTCGAGCAATATTCGCGTATAATTAACCAACGCTGCGCGGACCTGCTCGACATTGTAACCGAAATACTCGATATCGCCAAAATCGAGTCGGGTCAATTAAATGTAAATATCGACGAGTGTAAGTTAACTTCTTTATTTTCAGAAATATCACTGTTATTTAACGAACAGATAAAACGAACAGATAAAACTAACATACAGTTCGAACTTCAGATACAGTGCGGAGCCAATGAATCGGTTATTTTAACCGACAAAGTTAAGTTGAAACAAATATTTATAAACCTAATTGGCAACGCCTTTAAATTTACCAACATTGGCTCAATTGAAGCTGGCTGCAAGGTCGATAGTAGCGGGCATTTACAGTTTTACGTATCGGATACAGGCATAGGTATTCCCATCGAAAAGCAAAAGTTTGTTTTCGAACGTTTCACACAACTCGAGCAAACTCCAAATCATCTGTATGGTGGTGCTGGTCTAGGTTTGTCCATTGTACAAGGTTTGGTAAACCTAATGGGAGGAAAAATATGGTTAGAATCGGAAATAGGCAAGGGAACAACATTTTTCTTTTCATTTCCTTATATTTCGCTAAAAACAATATCGCACGATAACGTGTTAATTGAAAAGCCTCAAGCCTATAACTTTTCGAATAAAACCATTCTAATTGTAGACGATGACACCTTCACAGCCGAATATATTACGGAAGTATTAATTACCACCGGAATTTCAATTTTGCTAGCCACTTCGGGCGAAGATGCAGTTATAATATCGAAAACCGAACATTTAGATATAATACTGATGGACATTCGATTACCCGATATAGATGGCTACCAAGCCACTCGCCGTATTCGAAAACACAAACCCAATTTAAAAATAATTGCCCAAACATCTTATGTAGCCCAAAACGACAAGGAAAAAGCCCTCAATGCTGGTTGCAACGCATATATTAGCAAGCCTATACGCAGGAACGCTTTGTTAACCCTTATAAACGAGCAGCTTACGGCAGAATAGTATTTAACCCAACTTGAAAATCGATGAACGTATAGATTTGTAATACAACATGTTATAATTTAATTTTATACAATTGGGGGGTCTACTTTTGTTTTTCTCACATATGGTCGATGTCAAAAATTATGGATGTCAAAAATTTGTTTTTGTTCATTTGGCGAATGAACCAAGCGATAGTAAATGTATTGCTTGTCTGAAATTTAGTTATTCGTTTACAACATTTTGCAAATTAGTAAAACAAAAAACATAAGCAAATTCTATTCTCGATTTGAAAACAACAAATCCGGTATTGAATTGTCGACATTTCGTAAAATTGTAGAAGCGGGATTAGGAAAGAAATTAACTTTACAGATAAAATAAAAATGGCAGGAGCTAACATCGGCTTATATTTTGAGTCCATCCAAAATGTACAAAATCCTCTAAATGGTAAATAACAGTAAATCTTATTATTATCAAAACCTGTCTGAATTAATTACGCATATTATCGGCTTTACGAATGAACACTAATTAATGTGCTAAAGGCGAAACCTTTCCTCTGAGCATTCGATTATACGCTGCAATATGCTTATAATATGTTGTTTTATGAAAGGTTTCGCCTGTTACTTCATTTATTATTTACTTTACGGAATGAAATCTAAATTACAAACTTACTTTTTCAAAAACAAGTCCAAAAATATAGGCAAGTGATCGCTGTAACCACCTATATATTGAGGTCCAGAGTATGTTGGGTATGTTTTGAATCCAACGTTTCGCTTGTCGGTTTGCAATAAAAATTTCTCGGAACATATATGCGCACTGTTCTGCGTAGTGCAATACCCTGTGTTTGAGAGTAGTAAGTCGCCCGAAACAATTATCTGATCTATTACCGCCCATTGCCCCTGAAAACAATGCGTTCCAATTTTCGATGTTCGCAACAAATTATAGGAAAGATTATACAATTGATTTTCTTGCGGCAAACTAGCATCGTAATTGGCTTTCATAACTTTAGCCAAACTTTCATTATCGGGGTCGTCGTTAAAGTCGCCCATAATAATAATTTTTGTCATTGCATTTATAGCAAACAGAGAATCAATACTATGCCTTAATACAGTTGCAGCTGCTATTCGCAACGACTCACTTTCCAATTCTCCTCCACGGCGCGATGGCCAATGGTTTACAAAGAAACATATTGTGTCGCCATTAACGAATTGCAATTGTACGAATAAAATATCGCGAGTTTTCTTCTGCGGATTATCAGCAAACTCAATGCGAATAGGTTGTTGCTTTATTACTTTAGCTTTATCAGTCCGATACAGCATTCCAACATCGATACCGCGAGCATCGGGCGAATCGAAATGAACAATGCTGTACCTAAATTTCGAAAGAGGTGTTTGATAAAGCAAATCGGCAAGCACTTGTCGGTTTTCGACCTCGCACAACCCAATAATTTCGGGTGGTTGCCAAGTTCCTACGGCTGCAATAGACTGATATATATGATTGAGTTTAAGATTATACCTTTTCGCTGTCCAATGCTGCTTTCCGCGTGGGGTAAAATCGTCGTCGGCTGAGGTGGAATCGTTATATGTGTCGAATAAATTTTCAGTATTATAAAACATTACGCGAATATCGCCACGCATTTGAGCAATACATACATAATTTGAAGTTATAAATAGTTGAAATATAACAAATTGTATAACACGTAAACGCATTTTGCTCACTTTTCAATTCGTTCGTATGCCCCAATGTCGGGCACAGTAATAGTTCTGTCGTTATTATTCAGATCCTTCGGGTATAAAATTCCAATTTCTATATCGCCTTTATTTCGTGCCGACGATAATGTATCGAGCTGATAATTAAACTCATCGGGTGACTTAAATTTTGGATTACTGTTCCAAACTGTATTCGTAAACGAACCTAATTTCGAGTTGTCGTATTTCCTACTTCTAATAAGGCAGTTATTGAACTTCAAATTAAACGCGAGCGATGGAACCGAATCGATTACTAATTCATCAATACCGTTTCCATAAATTATTGAATTGTAGAAGTTTGCACTAAATTCTTCCATAGGGGCTTTCGCATCGTTTATCTTATTGTTCGACATATATACCGAAAATCTATCGGAATTTCGACGGTCGTAACCGCCATAATAATTAGCTATGGTACAATGATAAAACTCGTAAGTGCCATTGCCTAATAGGGCGCAGGCATAAATTGAAGCATTAGCAATAACACAGTTTACAACTTTAATTTTTGCGTTATACACTAATAACGAAGTAGATGCATTGTTCCTAATAATGCTGTTCGAAACCTCCAAATTGGGTTTCGAAACATCGTTAGGTGCGCCCAAAATAATGCCCGACGTACCGTTTGCAGCAACTAACCAATTAATTGAATGGTCTTTACTTCCTGGAAGCAGAGCTATACTTCCCCACTGGCCAGGATAATCGTTATACTCTTTTTCGAGCCGGTCGCCCCTAAATGTAACAGGTTTACCAAATTCGCCTAAAACTTTAAGCGTTCCTTTTACCAATAAATTAGCGTTTTTATGGAAATAAACAGTTGTACCCTTGCTAATTGTAAGTGTTTCCAAACTATCGATAGTTATATCGCCCAACAGAAGATACGGCTTATCGGCATTCCAAGTTGTAGTTTTAAGTGTTTTCGATTTAATAAGGTTAACATCCTGAGAGTAAGCCAACAACTTAACATTTTGAATATTTCCATTTACCGTAAATATCAATGAGTCAAGTAGTACCAATGGTGTGTTCTGTTTTGTTAAAGCGGTATCAACTTGTACAAAAACGTACAAACTGTCGTTGGCACTAATTTCAACGTCGTATGCTTTATTTATATCTATGCCGTTAATATTAACAACGAACGGAGAATTTTCGCCGCCTAGCTCAATGCTACTAATGTTTATTTTTTTACTATAAGGGTTGTAAATCATCAAACGTTTGGTTGATGTGCCAAGAGTGCTTATAACGGTGTCGAACGAAACCGTGTCCATCGAAAACCTCAACGTAGCATCTTTCCCTTCGTATATCAAATCCTTATGACACGAAATTGATGCCAATGCAATGATTATAAAACTAATAGATAACAAAATGAAATTTCGCATGAATGTTTTATTTTTCTCAAAGATAGTTGGAGTTATTGAATTGTTAAAAATATTTCGCCGTACGACACTCATTTATATACGTTAGTCAAAAAATTAATGATTAATGATAATGAACACAAAAGAAAAGTGATAAATTTGCCATTACATTATTCGAACTAAATGAGCGTTTTGCAAGCTACAACCTACGACCTGATAGAGATTTTATATCTCGTAAAGGTTTGCGTTCGCGAAATGAATTATAAAGGCTGGTTACATTATAATTTACCGTTCGATTCGATTACTAACGACATTGACAAAGGACATGTTTTTCTGTTCAAAAAAAATGGTGTAACGTTAGGAATGGTAACCCTAGAAGTTGATGCCGAAGCGGAATACAAAAATGTTTCGTGGAACATTAAATCATCGAAACCAATAACAGCACATCGTTTAACTGTGCATCCAAACTGGAAAAACCAAAATATCGAAAACGAAATACTCCAATTTATTGAACAGTTTGCACGCATAAAGGCATATACTTCTATTCGTATCGATGCCTATGCCGAAGATATTGAAGCTATTACGGTTTACAATAACCTTCAATATTCCGAGGCTGGTCAAATTCAATTTCATTACCAAAAAGTTCCATTCACCTGTTTCGAAAAGTTATTGTAAGTATTAAATTGTGAATTAATTAGTGTCCATCCGTAATATCGATAATATGAAATGCATAAAAAAATATGCCATAGATTATCAGATTATCAAATATTTACAAATAACATAATCTGTGAATCTGTGGCAATTTTCACTCAATGAATGAATACTAATTCATCATCCTCTATTTCTTTTTTTGCTCGATACGAACTGTGCGAAAACCAAAATCTATATGAGCCCAGTCGATTGGGCATGTTTGTACATACGAACCAGCACGTGCAGCGCAGGCAAAGCCGCCAGGGTCATCAAACGAGGAGCCTCTCCATACCCTACCCTGCGCCTTGGAGGTTGTTGTTAACGGTCCATGGCAATCGTCGGCAGTTGCGCCCGGTTGGCTATACCATGTTGTTGAGCCTTTATCCCAACACCATTCTGCAGCATTGGCGGCCATATCGTACAACCCATAACCGTTTTTCATATCGCTACCGGCAGGAGTTTGAGTGCCGTTGTAATATCCTACTGGCGTACTCTGCTTCGGATCATCTTCATATACAGCATTATCGTACAAATCACCACTATTTTTGTAATTGCACATACTTCCATTAAAAGTATTGGTAGTGCTTGGCCAAGGATAAAAATTTTGAACCAATCCCCCACGTGCGGCTTTTTCCCATTCTGCTTCGGTTGGTAACCTAAAGCCATTTGCATCCCAAATAACACAGTCGTTATCGAGCGAAATAGTGTCAGTTCGATATACTGTTTTTTTATCTGAACTTATATAGTAGCATGGCGTATAACCCATCATTTCCGATCGGGCATTGCACCACTTTACTGCATCAACCCAAGCAAGGTTAACAACGGGAAACCTATTTATTGAATCTTCAACTTCCGAGTGATCCTTGTCGCCAGTTTTAATAGAATAACCGTGTTCCTTAGCCCAGGTAAGAACCTTTGTCCATTTTGCCCAATATACCTCATAAACATCCATATTAAACTCGCTAACATACACTTTATGAACAGGCACAGCTCCAGCATCGATTGAACCACCTGTGTGATCGCCCATTAAAAAAGAACCAGCTGGTATTTTAACCATTTCCTCAACACCACCCTCTAAAGGAATTATTCTGGCAATATTTGTCTGTGCAAAAATATATTGAGTTGAAACAACTCCCAATAAAATTAAAAATGCTCTACTCATTTTAATAAGTTTATTATTGCTAAATATTTTGCCCAATATATAAATTTTAACGAAACCCTCAAAATTTATTTTCACACAAAAGGGTACATATCACACACCAGGAAACGAAATGCCTTTAATTTTTCGAAAGAGTTCAACTGCGTATAAATCAGTCATTCCCGAAACGAAATCCAATACCGATTGAATCTTGCGATATGGCGTTTCGTCGGTTGGTTTAAACTGCAATGGTATAAGCTTTTGTAATTTGCTATGGTAGTGGCTCGAACCATCCATAACCGCTGGAACAAATTCTTCGAGCAATCCACTCATTACCTTGTAGCCAGTAATTTCTTTTTCAATAACCGACCTGAAATTGTAAATTTTATCTTTCGAAACAACATCTATTTTATGTAATGTACTTTTAAAAGGCTCGGGCAAGCAATTGGCAAGGCTGTTGTTAAATTCGCCATTCATAATTTCGGGCAAATTACTTATAAACGCCGATGAACACTCATTAATAAGGCTATTGATACACTTAGCTCGCAAAAACGAAATTTTGTCGTTCGAATCGAATATTTCATTTGCTCTATGCAATATTGATTGCGAGTCGTTTCCGAGAAGCCCAAGCATGAGGTTCGATACTTCTGTGTCGGAAAAAATGCCAAGACGATGAGAGTCCTCGAGGTCAATAATATAGTAGCAAATATCGTCGGCTGCCTCAACCAAAAATGTAAGAGGATGACGATAGCAAATAAACGGAGCACTTTGAAATTGTATAATACCAAGTTTAGCGGCTATTTTACGATAAGTGTCGGTTTCGGAAGCAAAAAAACCATATTTTTTGGTATATACCTTATCTTTTTTATGCCCTACCACCGATTCGCAAGGGTATTTTACAAGCGCCGCAAGTGTTGAATACGTAAGTGCAAACTGGCTTTCCTGTTTGCCATGAAAAATATTGGTAAGAATGCGAAAAGCATTAGCATTACCTTCAAAGTTAGTAAGATCGCACCATTCGTGTTCCGACATCAAATTCTTGTACTGTTTTCCATCGCCATCGGTAAAATATCGCGAAATGGCTTTCTCCCCCGAATGCCCAAACGATGGATTACCCAGATCGTGAGCCAAACATGCCGACGATACTATATTGCCAATTTCTTCCAAAAACAAACACGTTTTGGTATCTTCTTGTTTCTTCAAATAATTAGCCAAAATAGTACCTAACGAACGCCCTACGCTAGCAACTTCCAAGCTGTGTGTTAATCGATTATGAACAAATACACTTCCCGGCAAGGGAAATACCTGTGTTTTATTTTGCAACCTTCGGAATGGCGACGAAAATATTATGCGGTCGTAATCGCGCTGAAATTGAGAGCGCGCATAGTCGTAATTCGACAGGTTTGTATCATTTTCTTTGCCTAGTCGCTCAGCAGAAAGAAGTTTGTGCCAATTCATCATAGTAATATGCTATAAAAACGCTCGAAGATACATATTTATGAAAGCACTTTCTATCAATTAGCACTTTTAAACTATTACGCAGTTTATATAATTGCCTTAAACTATAAACTAATGTATTGATATAGTAATATTTATGCTTCTGCACAATGCAGGTATATGCTCTAAATATCCACCAATCCTTCCGTATTTGTTATTTTGTTATCTTTGCAAGAAAACAAAATATTTTATGAAAAAAGTATTGGTGTTTGGCATACTGCTCATGTGTATTGTAACATACACATTACAAGCGCAATCGGAAACGACCCTGAACGTTAAATTGTACACTATTAAACAAGCTTTAGAGCTTCAAAAAAAGCAACCCCGTAAAATTATTATCGACGTATATACCGATTGGTGCGGTTGGTGCAAGAAAATGGATAAGGAAACATTCAATCATCCTGTTATTGCCGATTACCTAAACAAAAATTTTTATTTTGTTAAATTTAATGCCGAATCGTTCGATTCTGTTGTGTTTAACAACCACACTTACGTGAACCAAAAAACAGGAACTCGATCGACCCACCAGTTTGCATCGGCTTTGCTTAGCGGTCAAATTTCGTACCCTTCGGTGGCTTATTTAGACGAAAAACTTCAATTAATTGCAGCTGTACCAGGTTTCTATACAGCCGATAAGCTCGAACCGCTACTAACTTTTATTGTTGAAGATAAGTACAAAACTATATCGATGGAAGAATTTATGAAAACATTTGTTAGTAAAATAAAAAACCCATAACATTCTATGATTGAACCACTTAAATTTAACTGCTTTCATTTTAAAGGACATATACCATGCACTCCAAACAAGCTACACAGCAAAACGTGTACTAATTGCGACGAATACCGGCCTATATCGAAACGCATTCTTATTGTTAAACTTGGCGCTATTGGCGATGTTATAAGAACTAGTCCACTGGTAGTTAAATTTCACCAGCTTTATCCATATTGCCACATCACTTGGGTTACGCATTCGCCCGAAATAGTTTCGCAAAAGTATGTGAATACTATTTATCGGTTCGATTTTCCATCGATATATGCTGTGTTGCACGCAAAATTCGATATTGCAATTAATCTCGACAAGGAGCCTGAAGCTTGCGCACTTTTAAAGGATGTGGATGCAACAGAAAAATATGGCTTTACATGGAACGATAACCATATCGATATAGCTACGCCAAGCGCCGAACATAAGCTAATAACAGGATTGTTCGACCAGAATTCGAAAGAAAACACGAGGCATTACCTCAACGAAATTTTTGAAATATGCCATTTGCAATTTAACAATGAACCATATTTGCTCGATAACGACAGCCTTCTTGCAAGTAAATGGATGTCGCTGAAAAAGACTTCGAACGCCAAACCAATTATTGGACTTAATACTGGGTGCGGAAAACGATGGACTACACGCTTATGGCCCAACGAATATTGGGTTGAGCTTGTTAATAAACTCTTAGCGTATGACTATTTCCCCGTTTTACTTGGTGGTGAAGCTGAGGACGAAAACAACCTTATTCTAGCCAAGCTTTCGGGTGCTTATTACCCTGGGTATTTTTCTCTAAAAGAATTTATTGCACTTACTTCGAATTGCGATTTGGTTGTAACACAGGTTTCGATGATGATGCACATTGTTACTGCGCTTAAAGTGCCATTGGTATTGATGAACAACATTTTTAACCGAAACGAATTTTACCTTTACAACATCGGCGTAATACTGGAGCCATCAACAGGTTGCGATTGTTATTACGGGAACACCTGCAAGCGCGAAAATAGCTGCATGCACGATATATCAGTTGAAAAAGTAAGCGAATCGATTGTTAATTTATTGAATAGTAAAAAAAGTATTAACTAGCCATCAAACCAATGCGTATAGCTTATTTATCAACGTTTTATCCGTTTCGTGGAGGCATTGCACAGTTCAATGCATCGTTGTACCGCGAGTTTGAGCAAACCCATCAGGTAAAGGCGTTTACGTTTATCCGTCAGTACCCCGACGTGCTATTTCCTGGTAAAACTCAATACGTTAAAAACAACGAACAAGCTCAGGCAATACCTAGCGAAGCGGTTCTGGATTCGATAAATCCTTTTTCATATTTCTCGGCTGCCCGCAAAATAAAAGCCTTTCAGCCCGATTTGCTTATAATGAAATATTGGATGACTTTCTTCGGACCATCGCTAGGCACAGTTGCTAAGCTGATGCCAAAACATACTAAAGTTATTACCATTCTCGATAACGTAATTCCTCACGAAAGTCGATTTTTCGACGAAATGTTCTCGAAATATTTCTTAAAACAAAACCATGGATTTGTGGCTATGAGCGATTCTGTAAAGCACGATTTACGCACTCTAGCGCCAAACGCCCGTTGTCTGCGGAAAGATCATCCGCTTTATAATCATTTTGGAGAAAAGCCTAATGCTGCCGAAGCTAAACTTAGTTTGGGTCTGGATGCCGATAAAAAAACACTTCTGTTCTTCGGTTTTATTCGCGATTATAAAGGCTTGGATGTACTTATAAAGGCATTCGATATGCTCGACAATTCCTACCAGTTAATAATTGCTGGCGAAACTTACGGCAGTTTCGATAAATACCAAACGCTAATTAACTCAATTACAAAGCGAAACCAAGTATTTGTGTTTAACAATTATATTGCCGACGATCAGGTGCCTAGGTTTTTTGCTGCTGCCGATGTTTGCGTACTTCCCTATCGTACGGCCACCCAAAGTGGCATAACATCTATCGCCTATCATTTTGATATTCCTGTTATTGCTACTGATGTTGGAGGACTAAAGGAATCGATAAAACACTTGCAAACAGGCTTAATTGTTACCGAGTGTGAACCCGATACCGTGGCTTATAGCATTCGCGAGTTTTTCGACAAAAAATTATCGGCGAAGTTAGTAGCTGGTATCAAATCGTTAAAAGAAACCCTATCGTGGAAAAGCTTTGCCAACGATATTGTGGAATTTGCAAATGGTTTGTAGATGCTAAAAACGTTTCGGTTTTATATAAGGTTCTGCGAACAAAATACTGATTAATAAGCAACTAAGCGAAACAAATAAACGACCATTTGGGTTTTGGTAAGTTATGTTATTCAAATTCAAAACCTACATTATTCTTAAGGAAAACTCTAAAACCTTTTGCAACTTCTATTGCTTCCTCTCGATCTTTATTTGATAAATTGAACTTTACATCGGGATACCGTATTTCAATACCAAAAGCATTTAGTTTCATAATGCGCTCATAAAATGCTCGGTCAAGTGGTATCGCGTCATCAAGTGAGTCTAATAGATATCTTAAATCGTGGCTTCTTTTAAATGAAATTGAGTTTTTTTTCGAGTAAACATTTAATATACTTTTCGCTGGCTTGTTGGCAATGAAATGCAAGTGTATCGGAATATTCGGGAATATGTAAATTGATGACAATAGCCGTGCCAAGATCATGGTCGGCCTTTTCAATCCAATCCTTTAATCTTTCCTCGCTAGCGTTCATACATTAATTGGGCCTCTTTTATGGCTGTATTTACAAATGAATAACATTTCATTTCCCCCTTTTCAAATTCATCATTAGTATATACTACTATATCAACAGGTAATTTCGAACCTATCAGTAACCTTTGAATCTCAATACTTCTTTTATACTTTGGTTCTAAAGTTTCTTTAATAACCAATAAATCAATATCACTGTCTTCATCTGCTAGCCCTGTTGCGTAGGAACCAAATAGAAACTTTTTATTGGGATTAATATTCGAAGCAATCAGAAATACTATATTTGAAATTGTGCTTTTATCAATCATAATATTGAACTATTTATGCAGATAAAGGTAGCTTAATTTTTTGCAATGCTCTTGATCTCTTATTAATTGAAGTTGCAACTAAGTAATTAATTGCCTTATTCGCTCTATTTGACTTTGCTTGTTTACCTCACGCAATCTGCGAGCTGTGTTTGTAAAATACTGATGACTTGAAATAAACGACAACTGGAGCTTGTTCCAATCGTTTAATGATCCTATTTTATTTCGCACTTTTAGTTCCTCGAAAAGCTTATTCGACACTGGAATAAAGTCTATCCGCCCTAAATAATCGAGGTCGGCATCGCAAATTATCGATTCGAGCAAATTTTTAGGCTTTGGTGGCAACTTTGTACTCATTATTATTTCGCATATTTTGTCAATCTGTTCCTGACTATAATTGTACTTTGGCAGTATGTCGCGGGCAATAACAGTTCCGTGAAATTCGTGGTTGTCATAATCAACGGTATGCCCACAATCGTGAAATAGGGCGGCCGTTTTAAGAATTAATAGATCGTTGTCCGACAGCCCTTCAGCCCAGCCAATAAGCTCCACCTCGGTAACCACATCAACAGTGTGTTTTAGGTTATGATAATGCAAATCGGTAGGTAGCTCCTGCTCAAGCTTATCGAATACGCCTTCCTGTATATCGTGGAACTGAATGAGAGCAAATTTAGTTTTGAAGTTGCTATTTGGTTTAATTCCTAATCCGTCTTCCGACAGTTCGGGCTTAATACCTGTAACCGAATAAATATCGAGAAATCCCTTGTATTTTACAGGCAGTTTGCCATAATACTCGCAGGTAAATATTTCTTTTATTAGCTCGTACGTCATCACCGAAATAAGCAGTTCGCCGTTTCGGCCCGACGACTCCATCCTACTGGTAATGTTTACGGTATCGCCTTTTATGTCGTAAGTAACTCGTTGCTTGCCACTTACCAACGCCGATACTGGACCGGTATGTACTGCCAAGCAAATTTCCCACAATGGTTTTGTGGATGCATTAAAAGCCTTTACTGCATGCAGCATTTGCATGGCGGCAAGTATAACCTCAACGGGATTGGTAATATTTTTATCGGGTATTCCTCCGGCGCACATGTACGAATCGCCAATAGTTTTAATTTTGGCAATCGGGTATTTATCAATTATTTCGTCGAACTTTATAAATAATTGGTCTAGCTCGTCCATAAGGGCTTCCGTGTCCATTTCGGGCGTAATATCCGAAAAGCCATGTAGTTCGGCATAAAGTACGGTAACCATATTAAACTTTAACGATTGTGCCCTATCGGAACTCAAAACCTCCTTAACGTCGCTATAGTGAGCGTATTTGCTTACAATTTGCTCATATTCTTCATTTTTGCGCATCAACTCGTTATACTCCTCGCGTACAAGCCTAAGTTCGTGCGTTAATTCCTTATTTTGCTGAACTAGCCGTGCAAATCGTTTTACCAGTTGGTTGTCTTGAACTTTGTCCATTCGATCTATAATGCTTAAGGTTCGCCAGTCTCAAAGATATATATTTTGGTTGAAACATAAGCACTCAAAAAATCATTAAGTTTTTGGCGCTGTCTGATTTTTAAAGATCATTCAGGCTATAAAAACTTGACTGGTCTGTAAGGCTATCTTTTTCGTATCTTTGCGAATGCACTTCTTGCACAATATTTTATGAATTTTAAAATTGTTTCCGATTTCGAACCTAGCGGCGACCAGCCAAATGCTATCGAGCAATTAGTCGATGGTATTAACGATGGCCGAACTTACCACACATTGCTAGGCGTTACAGGATCGGGCAAAACATTTACCATAGCCAATGTAGTGGAACGTTTACAACGACCCGTATTGGTATTGAGCCACAACAAAACGCTTGCAGCACAGTTGTATGGCGAGTTTAAACAGTTCTTCCCACAAAATGCAGTGGAATATTTTGTTTCGTATTACGATTATTATCAACCAGAGGCATACCTACCCAGCACTGGTACATACATTGAAAAAGATTTATCGATTAACGAAGAAATTGAAAAACTTCGGTTAAGCACTACCTCCGCTTTACTTTCTGGGCGGCGCGATGTTATTGTTGTTTCGTCGGTTTCGTGTCTGTACGGCATAGGCAACCCTGCCGATTTCGAGAGTAACACCATAAGTATTAAGCAAGGTCAAGAATATGGCCGCAACCCATTTCTGCGTAAGCTTGTCGATAGCCTGTATTTTCGCAGCGAGGTGGAATTTAAACGCGGCAGCTTTCGCGTAAAAGGCGATACTGTTGATATATACTTGGCTTATAGCGATGTTGCCTACCGCGTAATTTTTTATGGCGACGAAATTGAGGAAATATATTCGTTCGATCCTATTTCGGGACACAAAATTGAAGTTTTAACCGAAGCACTAATTTATCCGGCCAATATATTTGTTACCACTCGCGAGAGGATGCAGGGCGCTATTCGGGAAATTCAGGACGACTTGTTTAAGCAAGTGGAGTTTTTTAAGAAAATAAACAAACCGCTCGAAGCCAAGAGGTTGGAAGATCGTGTAACATACGATTTAGAAATGATAAAAGAGCTTGGCTATTGCTCTGGCATCGAAAATTATTCGCGATATTTCGACGGTCGCAAAGCTGGAACTCGCCCCTTTTGCTTAATGGACTATTTCCCCGACGATTTTCTGATGGTTATCGACGAAAGCCACGTTACAATATCGCAAATACGAGCCATGTATGGAGGCGATCATTCGCGAAAGCAAAACCTTGTGGAATACGGTTTTAGGCTGCCCTCGGCTATCGACAACCGTCCTCTAAAATTCGAAGAGTTCGAAACGCTTGTAGGTCAAACGGTTTTTGTTAGTGCAACCCCAGCCGATTACGAACTCGAAAAATCAGAAGGTATTATTGTAGAGCAACTTATTCGCCCAACGGGCTTACTCGACCCAATGATTACCGTTCGTCCTAGCTTAAACCAAATCGACGATTTACTGGAAGAAATATCACTTTGCGTGAAAAAAAACGAGCGAGCGCTGGTTACCACTCTTACCAAACGCATGGCCGAGGAACTTACCACATACCTAACGCGTTATGGCGTTAAATGCCGCTACATACATTCCGACGTGGAAACGTTAGATCGTGTAGAAATAATGGAAGGCTTGCGTGCTGGCAAGTTCGACGTATTGGTGGGTGTTAACCTTCTCCGCGAAGGACTCGATTTACCCGAGGTATCGCTTGTGGCAATACTCGATGCCGACAAGGAAGGCTTCCTTCGTTCCGAGCGGTCGCTAACGCAAACATCGGGGCGTGCAGCCCGAAATATCAACGGCAAAGTAATAATGTATGCCGACAAAATTACAAATAGCATGCAACGCACCATCGACGAAACCCTTCGCCGACGCGTTATACAGCTCGATTATAATCAGAAAAACAACATTACACCCAAACAAATACAAAAGGCACTTACATCAATTATGGGCAACGCCCCCGATAAATCGCCAAACAATAAAACGAAATATTACGCCGAAACAGGGCAAATTGATGTTGCAGCAGACCCCGTAGTACAATATATGAGCAAAGAAGCCTTGGGAAAAGCAATCGATAAAACCAAAAAAGCTATGCAAAAAGCCGCCAAAGAACTCGATTTTATTGAAGCTGCCCGCCTACGCGACGAAATGTTTGCCTTGCAGGAACTGCATAGTCGTAAGTCGTAAGACACAAGTCGTAAGTCGTAAGACAAAAGACACATTTGTCATTTTCACATCTGTAATTTCAGAACTCCTGACCTCTCGCAGTTTATGTTGCAGTAGTTTTGAAAATAATCCGCAGGTTTGTACTTGGATATGTTGTTTCGGATTGTGTCAATAATATTGCCAGTTGATTGGCTGCCTCATTATAATGCGGAGTT
>JANYAP010000120.1 GCA_025361285.1 Bacteroidales bacterium
TAATACATGTATGTAAATATTTTTCGTTAAAAAACCATCCTAAAACAGTCCCAAAAGTCAAAATCACCAAAAAATCACTTAAAAAAAATGGTCGGCAGCACAAAGAGCTCACCCAAATTATACAATCGCTCAATTTAGGTAATAAAACAAAATACAAACTGTGCAACTATATACATCGTTGCTAATACTTGGCTGCGATTTGTTTTGCTTTATATGCTGAATTACTACTTAGCGAAGCGTTCTCACCGAAGGTAAATTCAGCCATGTTCTAAGCGGCATTGCAAATGCCGCTTAGCGCACAGACCGAACATTTAGCCGAGCGAAGGTAGCGCCGTTAAAAGCATACGAGTTCGAGTCTCGTCCTAGGCACATTTAATTTGTAATACGTTTAAAATTAACACGTTTAATGATTGTGGTAAGAAAAGACTAACGAAAATTATGCCCTTCCGTTTAATGTAATTTTCACAAAACCTCAATGTCGATAATTTTAAATGTGTTGGGCTTAGCAGCAATTTTATTGTTATTAATCGACGATGCCGGTTCATAATCAACTGTTGGCAAGTATAAATGGTGCGAAGCGTTGTCGATTATCAAAGTACGCGCTCCAACGAGGGTTTTAACAGTTTCAATAATCTTATACGAATTTGCATTTTCTTGCTGCACAACTGTCATTGTGCCGTCGCCATTGGCACTACAGGCACGTTTAAGTTTTGTATCGAATGCAACTCCGTCGCAACTCGAACCTATTGGCAATGTGATAATTACCTTACCATTATCGTAGTCGAAAACAACCATAATATCGTTTCCACAAACACTAAATAAACGGTGGTTAAGAGTGTCGATGGCCAAACCACTAGGCCATTTGCCAGGAGCAATTGACCATTGTTGATCGACCTTTAACGTTTTAGTATTTATAACTGCTAAAGAACTTTTACTTTGCAAGTTAACAAAAACTTTACCCTTACCGTCGGTTGCCGAAAATTCGGGTGAGCCGTTTAATGGTAATAATGCAATTTCTTTATTGCTTTTGGTATCTATAACCGAAACATTATTACTGTTGAAATTAAATACAAAAACTCTTTTCGAAAATGCGTCGTAAAGCACAGCATCGGCGTTGGCACCAGTTAGCTTTATTCGTGTAATTACATCGTAGGTTTTAAGTTTAAAAACCGTTACCGACGAATCGGCTCCATTTCCTGTATATCCACAATTTAGTTCATAATTAACATCAATTCCGTGAACATCGGGTGTATTGGTAATTGTTCCTACTAACTTATTTGTTTTAATATCAATAGCTTGTGTTATATTACCATGCGATGTAATAATATGTCCGTTTACAGTATCAATTGTAAGGTAATCCCAATTACAATTTCCACCAATAGTAATTGCATTGGCAATTTTATATTGCGATTTGTATTTGTGTGTACAATAACTTGAAAATAAGGCTATAGCACATATTAAAAATACAATCTTTTTCATAAAAGCTTAGATTTTAAATTCAACGGGTAAGATACGGCTTTTACATTCAAAATGCAATTAATGATACAACATTCGTGAAACTTCAACACTACTATCCGAAACTTTAAAAATTGAAAGTGCCTGAGAATCTAATATTTTTGTAGGTTGACAAAACTTTCAGAAATAATGAAACTACACAGGCGAAGCAAAAATAACAAAAAACCTATCATTCGACAGATTTTAGATTTAATTCCAGCGTACGTTCTTCGAAATTCTATCCGAAAATTTGAATCGGACAAAGGCTGCCATAAATATTATGACCTATGACCAATTAGTAGCTTTATCTTTCGGATAGCTAGGTAAATGCTATACGCTTTCGGATATAAGTTGCGGATTATCAATAAGTAGCACCTTTATGATTGATTTAGGATTAAAGCAGAATCCTGCCAAGTCGACAATGAGCGACGGGAATAGAGTACGAAGTTACATTGTTTTCGAAGATATTTATTATCAATTAATTAGACATTACCGACATACCTTAACAGATAAACGTGATAGAATTTCCGTCCGCCAATGCACCGAACCTACCAAAGAAGTGAAAAAAATATACGACCTTCTAAAATATAAACACGTACCCTTCACGAAAAGAAAATCTGTAGTCCTCAAATCCAAATTCAAAAATTTTGAAGGGCACGAAATTCCAAACTTTTGGACTCAATAGCTGCAATGTGGGTTAAATATAAAGGGAAAGTTATGCCTATTTATTTAAATATGAGCCATTTAATACATGTATGTAAATATTTTTCGTTAAAAAAACCATCCTAAAACAGTCCCAAAAGTCAAAATCACCAAAAAATCACTTAAAAAAAATGGTCGGCAGCACGAAGAGCTCACCCAAATTATACAATCGCTCAATTTAGTTATCATAAAAGTTATAACGCTAATTTTCTTCTATTTTTATCTCGAATCGCTCAAACCATTTCTAAATCTGTCGAAATAGACGAAAAGTGTCATTTTGTGCAAATATATAACCACTTTATCTATTTGATTTGCATTTTTTTCAATAGTACCTTTAGTGAATATAATTCAAACTAATTACTAAACTTAAAAATTATGAAAAGAATTATTATCATTTCGCTTTTAGCACTCCTCGTGAGTTACGCTAATTGTCAATTTAATTCCACATATCCGTATGTTACGGGTGGAAAGAAAATTATCGAGTTTGGATGGGACATGCCTACTGCGAGTTGGATGAAAAACAATACTGCCGCGCTGAATGCGAGTCCTTTTGATGGCGTGATTTTTTCACCCTCAACACATCTGAATGTTATTTATGCATGGGAACAAACTAATTGGGAAGCGACTGGAAGGATTGATGAAGCGAGTTTGTCGGCTATAACCTGGGCAGGCAAAGCAAATAGTTTTATTAATATCAGACCTCCTGACTTGGCGTAGTTTAAAATGTCGCAGATTTATATACCAATTTTAAATTAGTACCTGGAAATTCGGTTTCAGAGTCATTTAAATGAATGCATATTTTTTGCACAGCTTCATTGTCCCTATTGGATGCCATG
>JANYAP010000123.1 GCA_025361285.1 Bacteroidales bacterium
CAAACACCCCAACCGAGTTTATTAACAACACTAACACCAAAATGAATTTTACCAATATCTTACTCATATCTTCCCTATTTTCGGTGACATAAATCACCAATAATTGTTTGCGAAAGTAATTTAAGTTTTGCATATTGGGAAATATTAATGGGTTTTCTTTGGGAAACAGATATAAAAAAATGATGGAGGATAGAGAAGCTATCGGTTTGAAGGATGAGAGGTTAAGGGGAGGTTAGAGATAATGGGGGTATCGGAAAATAATGTGGAGATGGGAGAGATGAGGAAATAAGAAAATGACAAATTACAGATGTGCAAATTACATAATAACTCATAATTTACAAATATGTATCTTTACTATGCGGATAATCAATAGTATAGTGCAATCCGCGGCTTTCCATACGGGCTTGGGCGCTCTTAATTACCAGATAACCAACGTTTATCATGTTGCGAAGTTCGCACAGTTTTTGCGATAATGTCGATTTTTTATATAGCTCTTCCGTTTCTTCGAAAATAATGTCGAGCCTATCCACGGCGCGCTTTAGGCGTAAGTTGGAGCGAACTATGCCTACGTAGTTGGTCATTATTTGTTGCATCTCCTTGTAGTTCTGTGTAATAAGTACCATTTCTTCGGGGTGGGTGGTGCCTTCGTCGTTCCAATCGGGTATATTTTTTTGAATACTGTAATCGGCAAAATTGGCGAGAGCATGTTTGGCGGCACGGTTGGCAAATACAACGGCTTCAATTAGCGAGTTCGATGCCAATCGGTTAGCGCCATGTAAGCCAGTACACGACGACTCGCCCAATGCGTATAGATGTCTGATAGTGCTAAGGCTATTTTTATCGACGCGAATGCCCCCGCATAGGAAATGTGCTCCCGGAACAACAGGAATCATATCGGTAGTAAAATCGATACCCAAACTTTGGCATTTTTCAAAAATATTAGGGAAATGATTCATCAGTTCCTTTGGGTCGAGATGTCGTGCGTCGAGGTAAACATGGTCGTCGCCACGTATTTTCATTTCGTTATCCATTGCACGAGCCACTATATCGCGTGTTGCTAAGGATCCACGTTCGTCGTACTTATGCATAAACTCTTCGCCATCAAGTGTTTTAAGTATGGCTCCATGTCCACGCATTGCCTCGGTAATCAGAAACGAAGGTCGTTCGTTAGGGTTAAAAAGCGTAGTTGGGTGAAACTGAATGAATTCCATATTATCGATAATTCCTTTTGCACGGTAAACCATTGCAATACCATCGCCAGTGGCAATAACAGGGTTGCTGGTGGTGTTGTAAATATTACCTGTACCGCCGGTAGCCATTACCGTTACTTTGGCAAGTACGGTTTTTACCTTTCGGGTTTTGAAGTTTATAATATATGCTCCATAGCACTCAATATCATTATGATAGCGTTTTACAAGCTTGCCTAGGTGATGTTGGGTAATTATTTCGACTGCGAAGTAGTTTTCGAGAATTTCAATGTTAGGGTGTTTGAGAACTTGCTCACACAAAGCGCGTTCTATCTCGTATCCGGTAATATCTTTATGGTGAAGTATTCGGTTTTCGCTATGACCGCCTTCGCGAACTAAATCGAAGGTTCCATCAGGCTTACGGTCGAAATTAGCACCCCATTCAATTAATTGATCAATTTGTTCGGGAGCTTCGGTAACCACGGTGCGAACAATATCCTCGTCGCAAAGCCCGGCACCAGATATAAGTGTATCGTTAACGTGTTTTTCGAAATTATCGGGTTCGTAGGTAACCGATGCAATTCCGCCTTGAGCGTATTTGGTGTTCGAATCGTCTAATTTTCCCTTTGTTACAAGGCAAACCTTACCGTAATTGGCAACTTTCAGGGCAAAACTTAAACCTGCTAAGCCAGAGCCAATTACTAAAAAATCTACTTCACGCTTCATATCAATCAATTGTAAATTTAATGCTCAAACCTACTGCATTTTTACAAAACTAACAACTTACTTCTAACATTCATTTGTAGTATAACCTTAAAACCCGCAAACAATTAAATTTTGTACTCAAATATATAAAAACAGATACACTTGAAATTAACCTAACTATTGAAGTAAAGTAAATGGTTCGAAATTGAACTTTGTGGATTAAAAAAAATCACGTAGGTTTGCACACTATCAGTAAAAAACGACAACAATGGCCGCAGAAGACGTGTTTAAAAAGCTTATTTCGCATTGCAAAGAGTATGGATTTATTTTCCAAAGTAGTGAAATTTACGATGGCTTGAGTGCCGTGTACGACTACGGACAGTACGGCGTGGAGCTAAAAAATAATATAAAAAAATATTGGTGGGATTCGATGGTGCTGCTCAACGAAAACATTGTGGGTATAGACTCGGCCATATTTATGCACCCCGAAATTTGGAAGGCCTCGGGTCACGTGGGCGCTTTCAACGATCCACTTATCGATAATAAAGATTCGAAAAAACGATACCGTGCCGATGTTCTTATAGAAGACCATATTCAGAAACTAGAAGATAAAATTACTAAGGAAGTTGAAAAGGCTGCAAAGCGCTTTGGCGATGCTTTCGACAACACACAATTCCGTACCACCAACCCACGGGTTCTCGAAGTGCAAGCTCAAATAAATTTAGTTAAGGAGCGCATGGTAAAAGCACTTACCACCGACGACTTAAACGAAATAAAGCAGATTATTGTTGATGCTGAGATAGTTTGCCCAGTATCGGGCACTCGCAACTGGACTGATGTGCGGCAGTTTAACCTTATGTTCGAAACTAAAATTGGTTCGGTAAGCGACGAGTCGAGCACTATATACCTTCGCCCCGAAACGGCACAAGGCATTTTTGTTAACTTTTTGAATGTGCAAAAATCGGGACGGATGAAAATACCGTTTGGCATTGCACAAATAGGTAAAGCCTTTCGTAACGAGATAGTTGCACGGCAGTTTATTTTCCGCATGCGCGAATTCGAACAGATGGAAATGCAATTTTTTATTGCTCCTGGCACCGAATTGGAATGGTTTGCAAAATGGAAGGAAACCCGCATGAAATGGCATAAGTCGTTGGGTATGGGCGATAATAAATATCGTTTTCACGATCACGACAAACTAGCGTTTTATGCCAACGCCGCAACCGATATAGAGTTCGAATTTCCGTTTGGCTTTAAGGAAGTTGAGGGCATTCACTCGCGAACCGACCACGATTTGGGAAGTCACCAAAAGTTTTCGGGCAAAAAAATGCAGTATTTCGATACCGAGCTAAATAAGAACTATGTACCCTATGTTGTTGAAACTTCTATTGGTGTCGATCGTATGTTTCTCAGTATCATGAGTAATGCATTTACCGAAGAGAAAATTAAAAAAGACGATGGCACTGAGGACGAGCGCGTTGTGCTTCGCATACCGCCAGCATTAGCGCCTGTAAAACTGGCTATTTTCCCGTTGATTAAAAAGGACGGCTTATCGGAAAAAGCTCGCGAAATTCACGAACAATTAAAGTTCGATTTCAACTGCCAATACGAGGAAAAAGACACCATTGGTCGCCGCTATCGTCGTCAGGACGCTATTGGCACGCCATTTTGCATAACTATCGACCACCAAACAATGGACTACAATACCGTTACCCTACGCTACCGCGATACCATGCAGCAGGAACGCATAGAAGTCGATAAACTTCGTGAGGTTATAGCGGGTAAAGTGAGTATTAGAACGTTGTTGGAGAGGTTGTAATAAAGGTTGTAAAAAAGGTTGTAAAAAAGGTTCTAGAGGTTGTAAAGGTTATAGAGTTATAAGGGTTGTAAAAAAGGTTGTAAAAAAGGTTCTAGAGGTTGTAAAGGTTATAGAGTTATAAGGGTTGTAAAACAAGGTTGTAAGCGGTTGTAAAAAAAAGTTGTAAAGGTTATAGAGTTATAAGGGTTGTAAAAAAGGTTGTAAAAAGGTTGTAAAAAAAAGTTGTAAAGGTTATAGAGTAATAAGGGTTGTAAAAAAGGTTGTAAAAAGGTTGTAAAGGTTGTAAAAAAAGGTTCTAGAGGTTGTAAAGGTTCTAGAGTTATAAGGGTTGTAAAAAAAGGTTGTAAGCGGTTGTAAAAAAAAGTTGTAAAGGTTGTAGAGTTATAAGGGTTGTAAAAAAAGGGTTTTGAGTTATATTGGATATTAACGTTGTAAGTGATGTTATAATGGGCAATCATTGGAAAGATTTAATTGTTTGGCAAAAAAGTCACCAACTTGTTAAAACGGTTTATAAGCTTCTGGACACTTATCCTAAAATTGAACGATTTGCCTTGATTGACCAAATTCGTAGAGCTAGTATCTCTATACCAACCAATATTGTTGAAGGACACGCAAAGTCATCGAGCAACGATTTTGCCAGATACCTATATATAAGCCGAGGTTCGCTGGAAGAATTGAGATATTTATTATTACTATCAGTTGAATTAGAGTATTTTGCACCAGAAACATATAAAAGCATAGAAGAACAGTGTAGAGATGTAAGTATATTATTAAACAATTTGATAAAATCCCTAAAATCTCTAAAACCCCTAAAATCCCTATAACCCATACACCCTCTACAACCTCTACAACTTCTACAACCCCTACAACTTCTACAACCCCTACAACCTCTACAACCCCTACAACCCCTACAACCTCTATAACCTCTACAACACCTACAACTCCTACAACCCCTACAACCTCTATAACCTCTATAACCTCTATAACCTCTATAACCCTTACACCCTCTAATTATGAGCTTTGTCGGACATGTTTTGCAAAATGTTACTGGTATTCAATGGTATTATACCGTTGGGCTGGTTATTTTCATTACTTTGTTTATTGTAATGGTTTACCGAACGATAAAGATTCCGAAAACAGATTTGACTAAATATAAAAATTCGGTGCTTGATAAAGAGTAATAAGTTGGTGTTTTTAGTGCTTTGGTGGCTATAGGATAGACTCGTTGATTATTATTGACGAAATAAATGATAGTGGTCGCCCCTGCAAGTATTGGAGCGACTTAAAAACATAGCTAGACATGAAGGCAGTGAGTTGTCCCAAAAAATCGGACAACTGAAAATGCAAGCTGATGATGGTAAGTATTAGCTAAATAAATTTTGTATTATGGTAGATAAAAACAATGATAAAGCGCACGATCACGAATACGATGGTATTGTGGAACAAAACAATCCTCCTCCATACTGGATTATTTTGGTGTTAATACTAACCGTTGGGTTTTCAATGGTTTATGTTATAAAATATTTTGGTTATCCCGAAAACGGAAACGATCAGAAAAGCGAATACGAACAGTCGATAGCCAGCTATGAGCTAGAAAAAGCCAATACTAAGGATAGCACTGCTAAAGGCAGCATTTTAACTGAAAACCAAATGGTTGCAGCAGGTAAAAAATTATACGACGAAAAGGGTTGTATTGCATGCCATGGTGCAAATGGCGAAGGAAACGCAGTAGGTCCAAACCTTACCGACGATACATGGTTAAACGGTTGTAATGAAGACCCGATAGTTGATATTATTGCTAACGGCAAACCCGAAAAAGGAATGACAGCATTTAAAAACAGCTTGTCCGACAATCAGATAAGGCAAGTTGCAAAATATATTCTAGTATCGTTAGTTGGCTCAAACCCTGCAAACCCTAAGGCAGAACAAGGAGAACCGTGCAGATAACGAATAACGAACAAGAGTCGTTTCGCGACAGACCAATTAATATTGATGCTGCCGGTAAACGAAAATGGATATATGCCAAACAGCCTAAAGGTAAATGGTACATACGCCGTACCTTTTTTGCATGGGCTTGCTTGTCTTTTTTAATACTGGCTCCAATAGTCAAAATTAACGGCAACCCCTTCATGTTGTTCGATATAGCGAACCGTAAATTTTTTCTATTTGGAAACATTATTTGGGCGCAGGATACCTATTTACTTGCCCTTATAATGCTTGTAATTGTAGTGTTTATTGTCCTTTTTACTGTTGTGTTTGGTAGGCTTTGGTGCGGCTGGGCTTGTCCGCAAACCATCTTTCTCGAATTTATTTTCCGACGTATCGAATATCTTTTCGATGGAAACTACCGAAGTGGTATTAAAAAGCAAGGTTCATCTATTAGGTTATTTATTAGAACTTTAGCCAAACATGCTGCTTTCCTTACGGTTGCTATTCTTATCACCAACCTATTTACGCTGTGGTGTATAGGCCCCGAAAAGCTTTACGAAATTGTTTTCTCGCCTATTAGCGAACACCAACAAGGCTTTTTGATAATGATTACACTTTCGCTGTTTTATTATGGCATTTACGCATACTTCCGCGAACAGGTTTGCACCATGGTATGCCCGTACGGCCGTTTACAGAGCGTGTTAATCGACTCGAAAACAATTGCCGTTACTTACAACTATAAACGCGGAGAACCACGCGGAGCAAAAACTGCTGGCGATTGTATAAATTGCAGCCAATGCGTATCAGTTTGTCCTACAGGTATCGACATTAAAAACGGTACACAGCTCGAATGTGTAAATTGTACCGCATGTATCGATGAGTGCAACACGGTTATGACAAAACTGAAACGACCCCCAAACCTAATTCATTTCGCCTCGGTTTATGGTATCGAAACCTGCAAATCGTCCATTAAAAATGCAAGAACTTATGCATATTCAATTGTATTAGTGCTACTTATAATTATTTTGGGCTTTACCGTATCCTACCGAACGCCAATTCAAACAACTATCTTGCGTATGCCAGGTACAATGTATCAAGTAATTGATAACGACAGCATTTCGAATATCTACCAACTGAAAATTATCAATAAAACTCACATCGATAGGCAATTAGACATAAAACTAAGAAAGCCTCAGCATGGAATAATACAAATCCTTGGAAAGAAGCCTTTTGTAAAAAGGGGAAGTTCGTTTGAAGGAGTTATTATTATCAAAGCAAACAACAACCATTTAACCAGCAAAACTACCGATTTGATAATCGATATTTTCGGCGGCAATAATTTATTAGAATCGGTAAACATAAATTTTATTAGCCAAAACAGGTAAAACCTTTTTTTTATGGTTTCACCTGTTTGAAAATCATAAAAAATTCGCGTTCGAGGGAACTTAGCGAAGCCATGCCACACATTAAAAAAATCGACAAGTAATCATATAATTCATATTATGTACTTATATTTGTACGTCAATTTGTACCATATAAATATGAGAATATGTTAACAGCGACGATTTCAGATTTTAGAAAGGATATTCGGAAATACCTTGATAGCGTGACAGATAATTTTGAAACATTGATTATTAATCGTGGAAAGAATAATGGTGTTGTTGTTATTTCATTAGATGAATATAATTCTTTATGTTCTACACAACACGAGCTATCTTCTAAGATTAATGAAATACGACTGGATTCCGCAATTGATAAGTTAAAAAAGGGTTCATCGTTTCAAAAAGAACTTTTGGACTAATGAGATACATATTTGTGGATGAGTCATGGGATGACTATTTGCACTGGCAAACGACCGATAAAAAGCTGTTAAAACGAATAAATGATTTATTAAAAGACATTTCAAGAAATCTGTTTAAAAAACCTGAACCATTGAGGTATAAATATAAAGGATTTTGGTCGCGTAGAATTGATGACGAGCATCGATTAATTTATCAAGTAAAAGACGATGAGATCCTGATTGCAAAGTGTCGATTCCATTACGATTAGATATAAACGCGAGCTTAGCTAAACTGCGTTTTTACGTATTAACGAATTTTCTTAGTAACACTAACTAAAAACATGAAGATTAACTGGGGAACAGCCATACTAATATTTATAATCCTGTTTTTAGCCCTATCGGCCGTGTTTGTTATATTTGCGCTAAAGCAAAACCGCGATTTGGTTGAAACCGACTATTACGAAAAAGGCGCCAACTACTCCCAGCAAATAGAAATAAATAAACGCTCGGCTATTTATAACGATAGCATTTCAATAGAAAATGAAGGCAAATATCTGGTGTTGAAGGCAAATGTCTCAAAATCAATCACAACATTCGATGTTTACTTTTTTCGACCATCCGATAAAACCTACGATTACCGAATACAATTCCCAAGTACCAACACTTCAATGCTTATCGAAAAATCGAAGTTAACTCGCGGACGATATATCGTGAGGCTTTCATGGAAAAGTGGAAACAATGTGTATATGGCTAATAAAGAGGTGTTTGTAGAGTAACATTTTACAATAATCGTAAATTCATATTTTTTTATTTCCACGTATTTCTATTTCTATCTATTTCTGAATTATGCACATTACTAAAAAATGAAAAGGGAATAATTGAGTTTTAATAAACTCAATTATTCCCTTTTCATTTTTTATAAGTAGCTTAAATTACAAATCCTTTACGCACCTTATTGAAAACCCAAATCGAGGTTTGTATTTTATTTTAGTTGCTGCCATTCCATAGGCACCATCACCATCGGTAACAATATTAATACCAAAACCATCGGTACCATTCTTGGGTTTTGTCATCCAAAACACAGTGCAATTGCCCAAGTTAGCAAAATAGCCAGCGCGTACACCATCCGCTGCATTATTCGATGACTCTTGCCTATAACCAGCAGGTATGGCCGTAAAACCAATTGAGTTAAGTGTTTGTCTATTACCATTCCAGTGGCTGCCTCCAGCTTCTTTTAGCGTTATTCCCGATAAACTTTCAATTTTTAGAGTGTCGCTGTATAAAGCTTTCCAATCCATTGTGTCGGCAACGTGCCACCCTTTGGGAGCAATGTTTCTTGTTGTGTCAAGTACTGAATACCAGTTATATAATCTTCCTAATACCTTTATACTATCCACATTAGTAGTGTTGTTATAATTACAATACGCAGCGGTACTTAAAGCTTTCCAAGCTAAACTGTCGGTAACATTCGCTATTAATTCGCCATTACGGTATTTTGTTGTTCGCAAATTCTCCGCCATCCAAGTTCTTTTCCCAATAGTAATAGTTTTATACTCATTTCCATCCTGGTCTGTCATAGTGCCATAAACAGTTTTATCGTTAAAATGCACTATAGGATCGAACGGCTTATCTGTTGGCTCAATCACAGTTGAATCAATGCTGTCGTTGCAACTAACTATTAATATAAGTGCAACAATTGCAAATAAAATGGCAAAACTTTGTGTAAGTTTCATTTGTTTCATAAGTAAGTTTTATTTTAATTATATTCCCTACTTTATTCGGCATTGGGTTTCCGATGGTTGGGTATGTGTTATATGTAATTATAAAATTTAAATTGGGTTGTTTGTTAATAGTTATTTCAATCAACAATAGTAGAAAAACAATTTGAAAAATGCAAATTGTTGCTAATAAAAATTTATCTGTTATGGCATTTTTACCGACGAATAAATGTTTTGTGTAAAAGTATTTAATTTTGGTATAATAATATTAGTTATTGCCACCCAACTCAATTATGTTTGCGTTGGTTGTTGTTATATGTACTTATATGGTTATTTATTGTTAATTAAAATATCCTCCATATTATTGTGTTTTTTGCTTAATCCCTTAAAATCTGCAAGGATTTTATTGAATTAGTTGAATTTGCAGACGTCTTACAATGAATCGACTCATCGGTTATGGTGAATTTAAATTCGTGTAATTCGTGTTATCCGTGGTTGAGCATTTTCTTTTGCGGATTTATGGTTTATTTTATATATTTAGCGAAAATAACTTTGGTTAATTTTATGTTACTAAATTATTGAAGAATAAAGTAATTGTTTGATACTCTAAAACTATGAAAATTATGAAAATTAAATTAAAAAGGCTTTTTCTATTAAGCCTTGTATTATTAGTATCATCTGCGCTTTTTGCTCAAAACAAAAAAGGGCAAATTGGTGGGTTTGTTAGAGATGCACAAACTGGCGATGCTTTGCCATTTGCGTACGTAATTTTTCAAGGTACTAACATTGGTACAAACACTGACGATAAGGGGTTCTATCAATTAAAAGGTATAAATGCCGGCGATTATAAAATGAAAATTAGCTTTATAGGTTATGCTGATACATTTTTAGTAGTTAGTATTGATGAAAACTCCAACATCGTAAAAGATATAACTCTATCTTTTGGTTCTACTCTTAGCGAAATTGTTATTACAGCACAAGCTGTGGGGCAGGTTAAAGCTATTAACAACCAAATATCGTCGCGCACAATTAAAAATGTTGTGTCCGAAGCTAAAATTAGGGAGTTGCCCGATGCCAATGCTGCCGAAGCTCTCGCACGTTTGCCTGGCGTATCTGTAGGACGCGATAACGGTGAAGCTACAAGTGTTAGAATACGAGGTTTAAGTTCTAATACTGTATATGTTAATGGTATGCGTATGGAAGGTGGGTTAGGGTCTGTTTCTCCTACTATGATTGGCGCCATTGAGGTAAGTAAAGCTTTTATGCCCGATCAGGACGCTGATGTAGTTGGCGGTTCTGTCGATTTTAAAATGAGAGAGGCCGCTCCAGGGTTTAAAAAGGAAATTTCTTTTCGCCAAGGTTACAATAACTTGAATAAATCGTTTAAAATGATCGACGCCTCATTACTTCTCAGCAATCGCTTTTTTAACGATAAACTTGGAGTAATGGCTAGTTTTAGTTATGATAAAAAAAATAGAAGTCGCGATTCTTATTATGTCAATTATAGACGCTATGATTCTGGACTTCCAATTACTAAGGATTATTACGAAGTGAGACCTATTGCCATAACTGAAGTTGGACTTAGAAGAAATGAAAATATTAATGATAGATATGGAGTTACTATATATTCCGATTACAAATTTAGCTTTGGTAAAATATATTATCAAGGTTTTTATAGCAGTTTACGGGGTAACAATCTTGAATTGACGAATGCTTATAATAGTAATCTTCAATACATAGCAAGAGGTAATAATAAAACAGAAGGTAACATTATGAATGGTATGGGAGGTGAACTTGCCATTGGTGTTTTTAAGATAGATTTTGGAGCATCGATATCAAATCGTATTGAAGATAACCCTAACCAGCTAGATTTTTATAGTACGAATTATAATGGTATGGGGACATTACTCGTAACCGACTCAACAACTTTAAGCGAGTTTTTAGGTGCAGCTAAGCATGATATTAATATAACAGATATGGATGGCTTATATGCAACAATAAGTAAAAAGACACACGAAGAGGTTGGATATAAGGTAAACGTGGAAGCTCCTTTTCGTTTTGGTAATTTCATTGATGGTTTTTTAAAGTTTGGTGTAAAAGCTCGTAGTATTAAACGCGAATATAATCTTACTCAAACTTGTGGAGAACTTGTTGGATATAGCGATCAATTGTTCGGATATATTATTGATGACGCATCTCCCGAATTTGGGCTTCGAGCTAACATGCATAAAGAAAAAGCAAATTGGATTCTTTCACGTCCATTCTTACTTGAACCTTATGAGAGCGATTTTACTTTGTTAGACAATAAACTTTATTTCCTGCCCGATTTAGATAAAATTCGCAGGGCTATTGCACCTGTTGCTGATCAGATGTATCAAAAATTACCTCCTCGTAAAGACGACTACTCTAATACTGAAGATTTATTTGCTGGTTATGTTATGGCTGGATTAAATTTCGGTAAAATGGTTACCTTAACACCTGGAGTGCGGTACGAAAAAAATACTTACTCAACAACGGCACGAAATACTGTTATAAGTAATGATTTAGGTAGTTTAGCTGCGCAGGGTACTATCTTTAAAGTTACTCAGAGGGGCAATAATACCAATTTATTCCCTATGATTCATCTAAAAATAAAACCAGTTAAATGGTTTGATATTCGTTTGGCATATACTGAAACAGTTACCCGCCCTCCATTTGAATATTTGAGTCCAAAATATTATCAATTACAGGTAGGAGATGTTGAGGTGGGAAACCCTAAACTAAAGCCGCAATTAAATACTAATTACGATATTTATTTATCATTCTATTCGTCGAAATTAGGTTTGTTTACTGCTGGAGCTTTCTATAAGTCTATTGCTAACGAAGTTAACAATTATATAGCTAATATGATTGATCCTCTTATTTATGGGTTACCCCAAGGTGGAATATTTAGTAATAAAAAGTTCACACAACCTATTAATATGCCTAAAACTGGGTTTATTCGTGGTGTAGAGTTCGATTGGCAAACGCAGTTCGGCTATTTACCTAAACCATTTAATGGAATTATTTTGAATGCTAATATTTCGTTCATGGAATCGAGGGCGTATTACCCATTTTACGAAACACGGCCTGTGTTTCTTGTACCTGCTGTTTGGCCTTTTAGAAAAAATGAAGCGAAGGATTCTTATTCTCAAAATAAAATGAGAGGTATGCCCGATATGGTTGGGAATGTTTCGTTAGGTTACGAATTGGGTGGTTTTTCGGGTCGTGTTTCTATTTATGCACAAGATAAAACTTTTGGCGATTTGAATGATCCTAACAACGGATCGCTAAATACTGAGGTGAAACCTTTTCAACGAGTAGATATTCAGATATCGCAAAAATTTAAAAGGGTTGAAGGTCTTGCGATATATTTGAATATTAGCAATTTAACAAACTCACACGACGTAAGAGATATTGTATATCATCCTTTAAGTTATACAAGTAGTGAGGGTTATGGCGCTTCGGCTGATTTGGGTGTACGATATAAATTCTAGTTGCAAGAATTAATGGGTTTTATAACACCAAGGTTGTTAATTTTGGTGTTATATTTAAATTTTATTCGTTTTTGTTACTTTAATAAAAGGGTTAATTAGTGTCTATGCGTAAAGTAAAAATTGCATCAGATTCACAGATTGTACTATTTTCAGCTATTTGATAATCTGAAATTCTATGACATGAATATTTTAGCATAAAAAGTTATTTCAGCATTACGGGTAGTCGCGAATTACTTTATTTGATTTCTTGTAATCTTGTATGTATGGCAAGCAAGCATCGGCATGAGAATTTAGAATTTAGAAAAGTGGTAAATTGAAAAAAATAAGCACTCTCAATATTCAAGTTTTAGGTATGTTTAACAGCATACTTAAACAGTTGAATTGTTGGGTGGTCTTAACAAAGCTTGCAGTGTAATATTTTGTTTACTTTTATGTTAATTATTTCAAAAATTGTGATTTTAAGAATATTTTTCACTATATTTGAAAAATGAAATTGTAACGGAATTGAATACTAAATTTATTTACTTCTTAAAATAAGAAAGGCGGTGAAGGCATATTTATACAAATAACTTTATTATTATTATTATTAAATTAACTTAACTTAAATTAAATTAAATTAAATTCTAAAGACTATGAAAAAAAATTTACAAGTATTAAAAAATTACGGATTAATGCTATTAAGCGGTTGTTTGCTTAGTACAGGAGTGGCTGTTTCGCAAAGTGTAATACCTGTTGATGGTGGTCTAGGTACATTAACCAATGCTGTAATTGCAGCTAATGCTGGCGATACTCTTTTACTTGCAAGAGGTGGCGATTATAGTATCAGTTCAACATTAATTATTGATAAAGAACTTGTTATTAAGGGCGAAAGTACTCCTTCTGGCGACAGACCAGCTTTAGTTATGTTAACGGCTGATCCTGGTAGTGGTGGTGTTCCACTTATTGAAACAGGTTTTAATTTTTCATTGATTAATGTGGGTTTGATAGGTTATACCGACGATGGTCAGCATCCAAGTGTAATGGTTAGTTGTACTGCTGCAGATATTGCAGTTACTTTAAACGGTTGTATTGTACAAGGTGCTAATCAGGTATTGAGTTCTGGAAAAAACGGTTTGAAAATTGTACAAAAAAATAACATTTTCTACAATTTATGTGGTCTAGTTTGGGATAACTGGACTGGTTTCGGATTTCTTTGGGGAAATGATAATACCGATTTCCAATGTTACAATAATACATTCTTTACTGTAGGTCGTGTTTTAAATTTAGGTGGTAGTACAGGGAAAGAATTTATGGATCACAACACTTATGTTAACAGTTGGGGCGATACTTATTATCCTTCGTATGCAAAGGATTTCACTTGTACAAACAATATTTTCTTTAATACGCAAATGCGTGGTTATGTTGGTCCACGTGCAATTCCTTATCCTTCTGGCGACTCAGTTTACAATTGGGTAGGTGATTTTAGCGATTGGGGTGGAGGTACTATACCTGCAACCGATACATTAGCTGGTGATATGGGTGTATTCGAACATCCTGCCGATACTACTGCTGCTGGTAGAATTGTAAAAA
>JANYAP010000148.1 GCA_025361285.1 Bacteroidales bacterium
TGTATGGTATTGAGTATTTAGTATTAAGTACTTAGTAATTAGTATATAGTACTTAAAAAAATCTCTACAATTTGTTACAAAAGTTTCCTGCCTGCGGTCGGAATGACGAATTTTGCGGTTTGGATTTGGGATTGGAATTGCTCAATTCCATTCCCATTCTCCCACATACTCTAAATTTTGTTTATTTTATTTACATTAAAATATTTACATTAAAATTTACCGAACTATTGTTTTTAATCCACACGTAAACAACTCGGTAGAATTATCGCCTTCAACAAGATTCCAACCAATTACATCGATAAATACGCTTGCTTCAAATGTTTCGAATCCATCGGCTAAGAGTAGTAATACTTTTTTCATACTAAACTAGATATTAGTTTAATTGCAGTTACATGGCACCGTTTACAAAGCGCTAATTACTAAATACTTAGTACTTAAAAACAATTCTATTTTACCAAATTAAAATATGCAGCAAAACCACCTCCAGAAAACATTTTAATTTTTAGTTTCGTAGCTGAGGTAACGTTTGTTTTAGTTTCGGTAATACTTTTAAAATCAGGAGTATCGGAAAACAAATTACCTTCGAATTTACCAGTTCCTAAAAAGTCGAGTGGTAATTCAATATCTCGGGCATCGCCGTTGGTAATTGCACCCACAAACCATAGGCTACCAGCCTTGCGAGCTGTAATTATATATTCATCGGGCTTAGCCTTTAAAACTTTTGTGTCGTCCCAACTATTTGGTAAGGCTTTTACAAAATTGAATTTAGGGGTATTGAAAACGGTGTCTCGACTATCGCAAACTATTGATGTAGAGCCATCGTAAACAACGAACATGGCTAATTTATTGCAAAGTGTGTTTATTGTATCGGTAGGCAATTGAGTTGTTGGTAATAACAAATTTCGACTAAACATACTCGTTGAACCAGCCAACATACTTGTAAATGTGTAGTTTACATTGTTTTCGAGCTTAATTGATGGCGAATTTTTATTATCTATACCTTTTAATCCATTGCTTAACAGCACATTCGGATATGTACGTTGAATGCCATCTGCTTTAAATGATCCTAAAAAGTTAATCATCAGTCGATAACGTGCTGCCTCGCTAATAATTTTTCTATAAATATTCCCCATTTGCTTGTCATCCTGCACTTTACAATCAACAGTAATTCCAGCAACGCCCCATTGTGCAAAAATTGGAAATGCTTCCTTGTATAATTTCTCAATATCGGCATAATTAACATACAACCAACATCTTACCTTTTTTTCTTTTGCATACCGAAGTACCTCAGGCATATCAATAGCCGAATCGGGTTTAGAAATTTCGACCCTATGTAGTTGATTACCAATAAGCATATAAGGGAAATCAAGTTTGGAAGTATAATCAATATGGTTTTTCACCAAATCGGTATTTACTGTTAAAGTAGTATCCAAGGTGTTAAATGAAATAATTTTGCCAGGTTTAATCCACAACGAGTTGGCTAAAACAGAGGGTTCGTTCAAATTCAGTATCATTTCCGACTCAATTATTCGTCCGGGTTCGTTTCCAATAATTATTACGCGCCATGGCGAAAAGAAATCGTTACTAAGTTGCTCTTTAACATGTTCGTTTTGATCTGGCTCGTCTAGTTGCTTTATATTCAACAATACGCCAGCTTCTTTTCCTTCGGCAATTCCACATAAATTAATACCGCTAAAATTATTGGTATTTGCTTCGGCAATAGTTACATAGCACTGTTCATCTACTTTTACAAATAATGGTAATGCTGCGTTACTTTTCTCGGTTAAATCGCCAATTGCACCCGATGCAGTTTCCGTATTACCTGAACTTTTGAAACAATTATTTGATGCCCATGCCTTTAGGTTTTTAGGAAATCTAAAACCTGTTACTTCTTTTGCAATTTCGGGAGATGAAATGCCGTTTTGCATAGGCAAAAAATACCTAAAAGCCACGCCATCATTGTAAAGACGGAATAAAATATCAATTCGGCGCTGAGGCTCGTGGCTTTCTTTAAGCTGAAGATGTATTTCGTTACAAATATCGAATGCAAACTTATGTTTTCCAGCCACTTGCGTCCATTTTTCGTTCACAACCGATCGGGTACTATCAACAATACTCATTGCATTTCCAATCGATTGATTATTATCGAATTCGAAACCCAATGGCGACTCGAGCAGCACTGTTGTTCGACCTATTTTTACGGAATAAGTAATTTTTACGGCGTTTTTAATTTCAACCATGATTTTTTTGTCGGGCGACGATAACTGAATTCGCTGAGAATCAGCCGAATAAGTGATAAATAATAATACAAATGCTAAAATGTTCTTCATGTTGGTTTTATTACTTAATAATGCAATATTACAAATAAAGGTATTTTTATTTTTATAAAATATTATAAATTTATGCTGAATATTTAACCCCACAACATTATGCTACAGCGATTATTGAAAAGTATTATATTGGCAATTTGTATATTAAACTCATATTCATTTGTTTATGCTCAGGATAGTTCGTTAAAAATTAAAACAATTATTTTCAATGACAATTTCTCAACCGATTCAATTAACTCATTTCCAAAGCATTGGAATGGAAATGTAAAAGCCGTTGTGGAAACAATTAATGCATTTTCGGGCAATTGGTTGAAACTTAATTCGCAAGGTACGTACTTGCCAATTATCGAAAACCCTTTGCCAGAGGTGTTTACCGTAGAATTCGACTATATCCTCTATACAAACAGAAGCGGAAACAATTCAACAGAACTAACATTTTTCGATAGGGAAGAGCAATCGCCTTTCGACGCCGATTTTCCTGGTAAACAGGGCGTTAAAATATTTTTTGGCGATTTTATAGTAAGTTATCTATGCTATAACAATGCAAACATTCTCGATAAAACAGCTGGTGAAAACCGAAGCGTAACAATTGAACAACAAAAGGTTACAAAAGTTCGATTAGACATTGCGAAGGAACTTGTTACACTTCGCCTAAATGGTATTTTAGTACTCGAAATACCACGAAGCCCAAGCAATTGGAATACTTTCAATACCCTTCGCTTTAATTTGTGGGGCTCGGTGGCCGAACCATGGATTGGAAATTTTATGGTTTACAAATAAATGTCCTAGCTACAACTTCAACATACAATTCATTGTTCCACCCTTTATTATCCAACAATACTCATTACAAGTCGATTGAATACTATATGCGTGTAACTCGCTGCCATCCACAACAGTATATTTTTTGCCGTCTTTAATATATTCTGCAACAACCGAATAGTATTCGTTCACATCTACTTCCACTTCAAATGGTGTGTAGGTTGCTGTATCGGCATAAATCCAATCATTATCCTTACTCGAATTGTACTTACCTTTATAAACCCTAATAGGCACACGCTGCTGCGGATTTGATATATCTATTAAAATGCTACTCGTGGCAGGCTTGGGAGAGATGCAATCGTTGCAATCCTCCTGACTAGCAAATGGATACTCTTCACCACACGAAATAGGTACTAACACCGCTGTAATGGTAAATAATAATGCAAGTATTTGTTTGGTATTCATTCGGTTATATTCAAATATTTGTTAATTTTTTCGGGCTTTGCAAACAACCTGTACATTACGGAAAACCCAACATACCAGTTTGTTAACCCATTAGTTTTGTAGTTGGTATAGTTGCACGACAGCTTGGTAACTAATTCGTTGCTTTTGTAATAGAAACCTACATAAGGCGATGGATAGAGCCCTTGATTAATCGACATAGTTGTTCCTCGATAATTGCCAAAATGCATATCGAAGCTTGTTCCAATAAAGCCCCCAGCCGATTGATAGTTTCCAGTATAAAATGAGAACGACTTACTTAACGATAGCCCAACTCTGTGGCGTCGCTCCCAATATTGAAAGTAAGTATTTTCGCCAGTTTTCTTAAAAACAGGAATAGCCGTTGGCCGGAAATAATAATGCGCCGCTAGCTCAAAATTATATTTTAAATCGGTTTTGGCAATCGATATGCCAGCAAGCATATCTTTATCGTTAAACAAAATTGCAATTTCGGGACTAAATCCCACAAAATAAGGCAAGTAATTAGGTTTTGCTTCCCATCCTTTTAACGAATCGGAAATGGTTTTCTTGTTAAACGATTTTGCAATACCCAAAGGATTAAGGCTTAACGTATTCTGCTCGTTTACATTAGCTCCATTAAGTATCAATAATTCGGCAATATCGCCATATCCATTGGCAATTGCTAGCGACAATGCCGAAAATCCTCGTTTGTTTTGCCAGTTAATATCAGCCCAATTTTCAATTAATTTTAATGCAATGTAGTAATGCCCATTCTGCGCTGCCGCCATAAGCGGTGTATAACCTTTATTGTCGTTCAATTCCACTTTAGCTAAGTTGTTAAGTAGAATATCAAAAACCTGATTACTACCATTATAAGCTGCTAAAAGAAGTGGCGTTTCTCCTTCTAACGTTATTTCGTTGGTATTTACCTCATAATTAAGTAGTAAATGCGCCATAATTGTATCGTTATAAAGTGCTGCATAATGCAACGCACTCGCACCAATGTAATCGCTCACCGTAACATCGGCTTTGTATTTAAGTAGCAAGCTGGCAATATCGGTATAACCAAGTTTTGCAGCCATAATAAGAGGTGGCGCATTGCGGTAGTTAGTGGGTTTCTGGTTAGCATCGGCACCATACGAAAGAAGAAGTTCAACTATTTTAACATCCTTCTTTTCAATAGCATATATTAATGGAGTAAATCCGCTATAATCGCGAGTGTTAACCTTTGCTCCTTTGTTAATAAACTGAAGCGCTTTGGGGTAATCGCGGTTATAAACCGAAATAATAAGGTTTTCGTCGAGTATATTTCCGTAAGGAATTGTATCGTTAAACACCGAGGTTTGACTTTTTACTTCCGGAATAACCAATAGAACAAATACATATATCAATAAATATCGAAACATAAATAAGGCTGATATAAAAACTTTAATATTTAAGATTGCCTCCAAAATACACAAAAGACAAATAATCAAAACATTAAATTTGGTGAGATTTAGTGCTTTGGTAGCTATAAGTTGCTTATTATACTGAACTCATAAATAGTTATTTTATTGGTTTAAACCCATGTCCAATAATTTCGTTGGCATCAATTACTGTTACAAATGCATTAGGGTCAATTTCCTTAATATAATCGATTAATGTTGACAATTCTCTTCTGCTTATATTGGTGTAAATCACTTTTTTAGGTCGCCCGGCATGCATTCCTTCTCCCAAAAAATAGGTTCCTCCCCTATCCATATCAATCAGTAGCTTATCTCTAATTTTTTCGTATTTATCCGAAATAATAATTACCGTTTTATCGTAGCTCATGCCCTGCATAATGCCATCGATAACTTTTCCGGTAATAAAAATTACAATCCACGAATATAGTGGTATTTTCCAGTCGCGAAAAGCTATTAAACCAATAAGCACAACGCACGAATCGACATAAATAAGTAATTGCCCCAAAGGCAACCTGGTGTGCTTAGCAATTATCATGGCAATAGTATCGGTTCCGCCGGTAGCTCCTTTGGCCTTAAAAATAAGTCCAAGCCCAACACCAAAAAGTACTCCGCCAAAAATACACGACAGCAACGTGTCGTTTGTTACAAGAGGTTCGTAGCCCCAAAAATAAGTTAGCGTATCGATGCATACCGATGTCATTACCAGCCCAAACACGTTTTTCATACCAAAACGCGGACCAAGCAGTTTCATGCCTATAATCGTTAACGGAATGTCGAGTATAAGCCCCATCGCTCCTACTGGCAAACCTTGTGGAGCAAAGTCGAACATCCCTTTTGTAAGGTGGTGAATTACAATACTTACGCCATAAATACCACCAGGAACAATTTTATATGGAGTTATAAACAAAACATACCCCGAAGCCAGTATAAACGAGCCTATTGCTACAACCAAATAGCTGTAAAAAGGATGCGATGCTTTGTTATTACGCTTTCTCATTTTAAAAACAAAAATGACATTTAGGCAAGAAAAAATGCTAATCGTGATTCAAAGTCGTTTTTTTAAGCCTGAAGGGCTTTCAAAATCTTAGATAAACAACATTGATTAATATTACAAAAAAAGCGAAAATAAACGATATATCTTTCTAAACATCTTAATTTTCGAGCTATCTTGTTTCAAAACATAAAAGCAAAGACGAACATTCTATCGTATTATTTGTTCTATACACCTAAAACATTAAACATGAGAAACATACTGCTGCAAACATTACTATTCATTTTTACTAGTAGTTTGTCTATCGGTCAGATAGCTAAGCCATTAAACGAACAACAAAACAATATTTTTTCGTTTGCCTTTATTACCGACATTCATTTACAGCCCGAATTGCGTGCCGTAGAAGGCTTTTCGAAAGCTATCGATACACTTAACAAACTAAATCCCGACTTTGTAATTGCTGGTGGCGATTTAATTATGGACGCACTAGCACAAACCGAAGCGCGATCCGATTCCCTTTATAATCTGTACATTAAAACTTCGGCTTTAATAAAGCCACCAGTTTATAATACCGTTGGAAACCACGACCTTTTTGGCTTGCAGCTAAAACACGGCATAAAGGCAACAAATCCTTTATTTGGCGTTAAAATGTTCGAATCGAAATTAGGGAAGCAATATCAAACATTCACTCACAAAGGATGGAAATTCTTTATTTTAAACGATATTGATGAAAGTGCTGTTGGCAAATACAAAGGAGGTGTCGATTCAACTCAACTGCAATGGATTAGGCACGAACTAGCAAAAACCGACAAAAGTACACCTATTGTTATAGCCCTTCACATTCCCCTTATTACCTCCATAACACAGTTCGAACAAGGTGCTTATGCCGCTAGCACTGAAGGTTTGGTAGTAGCCAACTCGAAACAGGTACTCGATATTTTTAAAGAATACAACCTAAAAATTGTGCTGCAAGGTCACCTACATATTTTGGAAGATAATTACATTCAAGGTATTCACTTTATTACTGGCGGGGCGGTTTGTGGAGCTTGGTGGAAGGGAGCCAACAAAAAAACTGAGGAAGGCTTTTTAATGCTTCACATAAACAATAACTTATTTTCGTGGGAATATATTGATTATAAGTGGAATCCGTAAAATTTTCGATTATGGTTATTTCGAATAAGTTACTTTTCGAATTTGCTCTAAACAAACAAAACCCTTCAACATATTCGTTACTATCATTTTTTTTAATATATTTGATTATCAGCATGCCGTAATCAAAATTTCATCAACCAAAATTTAAACAATGTCGAAAAAAAATTACCCATTAATATTTATTGTTGAGGATAATTTAGCGTATAGCAAAGTGTTGGAAAGGCATTTAATAGCATATAATTATGCCAACATAGTAAAATTTATAACGGGCGAAGAATGTTTGAATAATTTGTATCGAAAACCAAATATCATCATACAAGACTATAAACTTCAAGGAATTAGCGGCTTAAATGTTCTTCAACGAACAAAAAAAGTTTTACCCCAAACCGAATTTATATTTCTCTCAACATTAAGCGATATCGACATAGCAATCAATACAATAAAGGCAGGGGCATATTGTTATATATCAAAAAATAATAACGAATTAAATAAACTGATACAGAAAATTGATGAAATTACTGTTTTTCAAGTACTTAATAATAATAGGAAAAAGAAAAAGAAAAGGTATTTGATAATACTATTTGCATTGATAATCAGTGCTATATCGGCACTAATTATAACAAACATACCATAATCAGCACAAAACATTGCATTTCGAGAGTAAAAAATGTTTTTATCGTAATCAAAAAATAAAAATATTGTTTAATATTGTCGCTCTTAAAAAAACCTTAGTGTGATTAAAAATATGCCTGTATATACGTGGGACAATATTTCGAAGCTTTTTGGTATAATTGTTGTAATACTAATTTTAGTTTTAGGAATTGTAGTAGCCACTTCGCAATACTTTGAGTACATACCAAAAAATTACCGATTAATATTTTCATTTTTTATAATTGCTTATGCAGCATTTCGTTTGGTAACTATTTATAATAAACCCAAATACAATAAAAATGAATAAAAGTATCAGTAAACGTAATTACATTGCAACAGCTTCATTGATAGCACTTATTCTAATGGCTGGATGCATCAGATCTACTCCTTTTAAATTTACCAACGAAACGCCAACCTCTGGCAATGTGAAAGTTGGAGTCGACGAATCGTTTCAATTACTGCTAGATACCGAAATATTCACCTTCCAATCGATATATAAAGATGCCAAAATAACACCATTATATAAACCCGAACTTGGCATACTCGACGATTTTATGAAGGACTCGGTGCGATTTATAGTTACAACCCGTAATTTAACAGCAAACGAAGACGCCTATCTGAAAAGTAAGCAAATAATACCACGTACCACAAAAATTGCATACGATGCTCTTGCTTTGATAATTAACCCAAAAAATAGCGATTCGTTAATACAATACACAAAAGTTAGAGACATATTTTTGAGCAAAATTACTAACTGGAATCAAATTAGCGCAAAATCGCAATCCAATAATATTTCACTTGTTTTCGATAACGAAAAATCGGGTAATGTTCGTTATTTCATCGAAAAATTCAATCTCCCAAACAAATTGCCAAAAAACTTTTATGCCGTTAATAATAACGAAGAAGTAATAAATTATGTTGAAAAACATATAAACTCAATTGGCATTATAAGCGTAAACTGGGTGAGCGATAAGCACGATAGCGTTTCTCATTCATTTCTTAAACGCATTAAGGTTATGGCAATTACGTCGGAATTCGATCCGGAAGGTAACGACTATTATCGCCCATACCAAGGATACATTGCCGACAAATCATATCCATTCATTCGCGATGTGTATATTATTAACCGCGAATCGTTTACAGGCCTTGGCTCTGGTTTATTATCGTTTATTGCTGGCGATAAAGGACAACGTATTATATTAAAATCGAAACTTGTGCCAGCAACAATGCCAGTTCGCTTGGTACAAATAAAAAAAAGTTATTAATTTGCACAGTAACATAAATATTAATGCATTAACACCAAAATAAATTATGAGTATGGTTTCTAACATTTCGAGAACTAAATTAGTATTGTTTATTAGTTTTATAGTATACTGTTCAACAGCAAGTTATGCTCAAGATTTAATTTTGGCTGAAAAGTTATCGTTAAGTGAGCGCTACGAGGACGCCAATGAAATGTATAAGGAATTGATTAAAACTCAGCCTAATAATGGCGATATATACTTTTATTATGGCGAAAATATTTTGAAAAGCTATTTAGCCGATCGCTATTCAAACACGCTTTCTGGCGTTACATCGCAGGCAAAAACTATTTTTGAAGCAGGCTTAAAGGCCGATACTATCAATAAAATAAATGCTATTGGGCTTGGTATGATTGTTTTACAACTAACAAACGACACATCGGCAGCCGATAAATATTTTAATTTGGCCGAACAAATGCTTCCCAAAAAACAGAAAAAGTATCTAGACGTGCATTATCAATTACTTATTAAACTTGCTACTGCACAATTGTATGCAAAAGATCCTCGATATAAAAAGGCAATTGCATATTTAACAAAAGGAAAGGAATTTGCACCAAACAACCCTAATATTCCAAATGCGCTTGGCGACGTTTATATGCAAAAAAACGAGGTTTCCAATGCCATTGCTAATTACAACCGAGCATTGTTCCTTAACCCCACCAACCCTGTATATAAGGTTAAAATAGGAAATATATACATAGGTGCCAAAAACCCTAATGCGGCGCGTCCACTTTTCGATGAGGCAAAATCGATCGATTCCTCTTATGCACCTATTTATAAGTCTATGGGAGCCATGTGGTATTTGGCAGGTCAAAATAATCTATCAAAAATAAATTACAAGCGATTCCTCGAATTATCGGGCAACAACATTCCCGCCAAGGTAAGTTATGCTAACTCACTTTTCCGTTCAAAAGATTATACCGAAACACTTAACGTTGTTGAAGAAATCTTAACTATCGATAAATCAAGAAATTACCTTAATCGATTAGCTGCCTACTCATCGTTCGATAAAAAGCCTGCCGATTACGAAAAAGCGCTCATCTACAGCGAATTGTTTTTCAAAAATACCACTCCCAATCAAATTATTTTACGCGATTATTTATACTATGGTAATACACTTTTAAAGCTTAAAAAAGATACTGCTCAGATTGATAAAGGCTTGCAGAATTTGCTTAAAGCCTACCAAATGGATACTACTGATTATGAATTGTTTTCGAATATTGCTACATTCGCATACCAATATAATCGCTTTGCATTTGCTTCAGAGGTAATATCGAAAAAAATTGCAATGGGTAAAGCCAATTCGGCAGATTACTTAAATTTAGGAAAAGTGTATTATAAAACCAAACAATACGGAAAAGCCGACACCACTTTTACTCAACTTACAAAGATAGATTCTACTAATATTCAAGCATATATGTGGCTAGCAAATACATACGCAAGCAACGAAATTGACAATAAACTACCTGGGATAGCAAAGCTCAAATTCGAAAAATTAGCTGAAATAGGTGCTATGGACTCGGTTAAATTCAAAAACGAACTTTTTCAAGCTTATTCTTATTTAGGTGCATATTACCTATTAACAGTAAAGCCTACAAACAATGGGAAAGCATCTACCTATTTTGAAAAATTAACAACTCTCGATCCTAAAAACAAACAGTGGTTAAGTAAAGGATTCCAAGGCTTGGCGGCTGTTTTTCAAAACAAGAAAGATTACCCAAAGGCTATTGAGTATTGTAATAAGGTATTAGAAATTGAACCTAATAACCTTGGTATTAAAACAATGAAGGAAAGTTTAAAAAAGGCAATTGCGCCACCTAAAAACTAAATATTTTCGAAATTTCAGTAATTTGCAATTTGTTGGTATTTTCAATACTTAATTAACAAATTAAGAGCTATATTCGACCCTTATTTTTTAGGTGCTGTTTTATTAAAAAATGCATTAACATTCAAACCAAATAATTAATATATTTATTCATTTTATAACAAAATTTAAACGTATGAGTACTAAAGGACAATCAATTAAAGATGTATTATCATCAATTTTTGCAACTTCGGTGATATTGATTTGTATAGCTGTTGGGTTTGCAATTTTCTATTTCGTTTTAGGCGACCCTATTAATTTCGAAGGTGGAAACGTTGAAAAAGGCCACGCTCTTGGTTATTTAGGTATAGTTTATCGAGGCGGTATTATTGTGCCTATTCTTATTTCAGTTATTCTTATTCTTATTACGTTTTCAATTGAACGTGGCGTTTCGTTAGCTAAGGCTAGTGGTAAAGGTCGTTTAAGTGCCTTTGTTGGAAATATTCGTTCGCTACTTAAAGAAGACAAAATTGAAGAAGCCATTACAGCTTGCGACAATCAAAAAGGTTCGTTAGCTAACGTTGCAAAAGCTGGTTTACACCGCTACCGCGATTTGCAAACCGACAATACATTGCCTAACGATCAGAAAGTTCTTGCTTTTCAAAAGGAATTAGAAGAAGCAACAGCACTTGAGTTACCAATGTTATCGAAGAATTTAGTCGTTCTTTCTACAATTTCTTCTGTATCAGTTTTAATAGGTCTTATCGGTACTGTACTTGGTATGATAAAGGCTTTCCGCGAACTGGCTAGTGCTGGCTCGCCCGATGCTCTTGCATTATCAAACGCAATTGCTGAAGCACTTATAAATACTGCGTTTGGTATTACAGGATCGACCATTGCACTTATTCTTTACAATTATTACTCGTCTAAAATTGATGCAATGACATTTAAAATCGATGAATCTAACTTTAGTCTTTCTCAAACTTTTGCTTCTACATTAAAGAAGTAATTAGTTTTCGGACAATTATTTAGACTGTTGATTTTAATAATTTCAAAAATATATTATGTCGAAAATTAAATTACCATCGAAACCGCCCAGGATTGACATGACGCCGATGGTTGACCTATTCTTCCTGTTGCTAACATTCTTTATGTTAACAACATCGTTTAAGCCACAGGAAGCTGTTCAGGTTGACACACCTAATTCGATATCCGATAAAACAACACCCGAAAAGGATGTTATTACCGTATTCGTTGGCAAGGACAATAAAGTGTTCTTTAACATTGATAATGGCAAGGATAGCTCGTCGCATATCCGACGAAAAGTACTTGTTAAGGTAGCCGAGCAATATAAGGTTAAATTTACACCAGCTCAAATTAAAAGATTTGAGACGTTAGCCTCTTTCGGTATGCCAATTAAAGACATGCCTGCCTGGATAAGTGCTACCGATCCGAAAGTTCGCGACGAAATGCAAGTTGGCGTGCCAATGGACTCTCTGAACAACCAGTTGGAAATGTGGATACTTATATCTAGAAACGAAAATAGTAATGCCGAGGTTGCTGTTAAAGGCGATTATGCTTCGGATTATAAGGTAGTAAAAAAGGTAATGGATCTGTTTCAGAAATATAACATGAACAAGTTTAACCTTACCACCACACTCGAAAAGGTTGAAGTTAAACTATAATATCTAATAAAACGAAACATGGCAGAAATAATTGCAAACGAAGGTGGTGGCAAGCATAAAGGAAAACGACGCGCCAAAAAACTTTCCACTCATATCGACATGACTCCGATGGTGGATTTGGCTTGTCTTCTGTTAACCTTTTTTATGTTAACTACAGCCTTTAGCAAACCAAAAGTTATGGAGATTGCGCTTCCCGATAAGAAGCCTATTAAAGATCCTCCAAAACTTGATCAAGATAAAGTTATAACTGTAATTCTTGATGAGAATGACAAAGTTTATTATTACAATAAACTTGCCGATCCAGCTAAACTCCCTCTACCAGAACTTGTTGAGTCGAATTTCAGTAAGGACGGACTTAGAAAACTATTTCTCAACAGAAATAAGGATTTATTTGCAAAAGTGGCAAATTATAACGATTCCATAATGAAAGTTAAGGATGCTATGCCTCCTGATACACTGAGAAGTAGAATTAAGGCTATGGGGAAAGCAGATAAGGTAGGTCCTTTTGTTATGATTAAAGCTACCGACAAGGCTAAGTATGGCAACGTAGTTAATGTAATTGACGAATTAGCAATTACTAACGTTGTTAGATATGCTATAGTCGATTTGAATCCTATCGAAATTAAAATGCTTGAGGCAAAGAAAAATACATCTAAACCATAACCTTTCAAAACCTTCTTATTATGACAAAAAACAATGAAATAGATATACAAGAAAGGGCTGATAGTTTTGATGAAATTGTATTTGTAGGGCGTAATAGGGAATATGGAGCCTATTATTTGCGAAAAAAATACAATAAATACATTCTTATTGCCTTTTTGTTTGGTTTTTCAATTGTATCTACCGCGGTGGTTACCCCATTGGTGTATAGCTATTATAACAGAGATAAGCTAAAACGGGCTTTGGAGAATATTGTTACTGCCGAACTCGAAAATATTAAAAACGAAGAACCACCACCACCGCCGCCGCCGCCGCCACCACCTGCCGAAATTGTGCAGCAAATTAAGTTTGTGGCGCCTGAGGTTGTCGATACGGTAAAAGACGAAGTGGAAATAGCTACTGCCGATGATTTGGTATCGGTAATAAACGAACCTCCACCAACAGAAATTGTTGTTGAGGAAAAGAAAGACGAAGTTATTGTTGAAGAAAAGATATTCTTTGCCGTAGAGGAGAGTGCAACCTTTATGGGTGGCGATATTGAAAGCTTTCGAGGTTGGATTCAGGAACACATGAAATTTCCCGAAAGTGCTATCGAAATGGGTATCGAAGGAAAAGTTATACTTTCGTTTGTAATTAACTCACGCGGGGCTGTTGAGAATGCCAAAATTTTGCGTGGTGTAGATCCAGCGCTCGATCAGGAAGTTATTCGTGTTATACAGAGTTCGCCTAAATGGATACCAGGAAAACAAGGCGGAAAGGCTGTAAAACAACAGTTTACGATTCCTATTGCATTTAAACTTCAAAAATAAGTTTTAGTTTAAAAGCTTCATCATTAGTAAATTAAGTAAAAGCAAAGAAAGCAAAGAATAAAATCTTTGTGTTCTTTGCTTTTTTGCATTTAAAACCGTTCGCAGCAATGCTGCTTTTTTTAGTTGCAAAGCAACGACATGTTTGTAGCAAGATCTATAATTTTTTCAATTAAGCCACTTCGTGGCGGTTTGTTTGATGGTATTACCAATTTTTATATGAACAAATTCACTTTTACTGAACAACAATGAAAATAAATTTAAAAAAGTATTGCATATATAAAAAACATGTTTACCATTGCACCGCTTTTAAGAAAATGAAAAGCAGTATAAAAATCTGATTAATAGATTTTTAAAAAAATATACAGCAAAATTATTATATATACACTTGTATATCAATATAAAAATAAATAGTAGTTTTTCATAAATTAGTTAGTTAGTTAGTAGTTTTAAATGTTAGTAATGTGGAAAAGGGCCATTCGTGAGAATCGCCCTTTTTGATTTTAAGTAATTGACATCATCACTTCCGAATATTTTTGTTACTTATTTATAATAAATACGTTGAAATACATAGAAATACTTTGGAATATGTATTATATTTCAAAGTATTTCTAGAATATTAAATATAAATGATTTGTGAAATATTTACCGAACTATTTATTAATCTACTTGAAGTCTAGTAAGAGGTGTGTCCATTTTATAAACCACACCACCACAAGAATCGGTTTTTGCACCGGTAACCGAATGAAGGCAATTTACTTCGTTGCGAAAACGTAACACTCCAAGAAACGCAAATACAACGGCTTCTTTAAAATCTACTATATCCTTCTCGGGCACAACACATTGCACATGTAATAATTCACGAAAAAGCTCCATCAAAAATAGGTTATTAGCTCCACCACCAGTAATAAGCATTTTGTAATTTTTATCTCTATTAACTACACTTGCAATTTGGTACGTAATATGCAGATAATATGTGCGTAATTTATCTTCCAATGAAATTGAATATTTGTTAACTACGGGAACAATGTTCGCCATAACCCACTCTTTACCAAGCGACTTTGGTCCTGTAAGTTTATAAAACGGTAAACTGTTAAGCTCCTCTAATAAATTTGTATTTATGTTCCCGCTACGGGCCAGGTTGCCATTGTAATCGAGCAGTAAATTGCGCTCTGCCACCAAGTAGTTAATAACAATATTTACGGGACAAATGTCGAAAGCTATTCTGCCATAGGAGTTTTCGAACGAAATGTTACTAAAACCTCCTAAGTTAAGGCAATAATTATAATCGGAAAACAAAAATATATCGCCAATAGGCACCAGTGGTGCACCCTGACCGCCAAGTGCTACGTCCAAAGTTCGAAAATCGCAAATGGTGGTTATGCCAGTTTGCGATGCAATAAAGGCTCCGTTGCCAATTTGAGTAGTAAGTCCGATTTCGGGTTGGTGAAATATTGTATGACCATGCGAAGCAATAAAATCGATACTTTCGGAACTATCAAGCATAAACTTGTTGCAATAGTCGCCTAAAAGCCTACCGTATTCGTTGTTTAACATCATAAAATCGATCCCCGATAGGTTTTCGGCTGTTGTAAGTTTATTCTTCCAAATGTTGCTATAACTGAAGGTTTTAGCACGTTCAATATTATATTGCCATTTTTCGTTGGAAAAGATAAAATTGCATTGAGCAATATCTAAACCATCGAGCGATGTGCCCGACATTAGTCCTAAAGCTCTATATTTGTTTGACATACTAGCTGCTATTTATAAAACGTTAATTGATAGTTCGATATGTTGCCTTTTTTATCTATTGCCTCAAAACTAAGCGAATGCATAACATTCGACTTAAGACGCTTTAAATTAAATCGATAATAAATTAAATCCTGTATTTCATCGTATTCAAAAAGAACCCATTTGCCATCAATTTTTCCGCTAAAACTCGATAATCCTGATTGTGAATCCTTTACAGTAAAAGCAATTTTATCCCAATCGGTAAAATTTTTATCCTTAACAAATGCAGTAATAAGCTCAATAACAGGTGCAACGGTATCTACAACAATAGCATACTTGCCAAAAGAACGGATAGGTGCCGAAACATACCCATCGGCATATACTCCACCATACCAATCAATTACACCCCTATTGTCTAATCTACACAACAATGCTTTATGATGAAGTTTTAGCGGCAAATTTTTGGGTTTAATCTTTAAAATAATCGCTTTGTTTATTGGTACATCCTCATTATTAACGTAATGTATGTCCGAATTTAATCCATACGTTTTTGGCAATTGTTGGTAACGAAGTGTAAAATTGTCGAACACCGAAAGAGCGGGGAAATTTATTTCCATTTGGTTGTTTCGGAAAAAATTAGATGTAGTACAATCTATTCGTTTAGTAACTTCCTTATTTACAGTTGTTTTTAAAGCCTTGCTTTTATCTTTAACGAAACCTTTAATGTTAAATTTAATTTCGGAAACGTTTAAATTATTATCGCACAAGCGAATACGAATATTACTAACCGAAAGGTCGTTAATTGCAATAACCCCTCCATTTCGCACATTATTGTAAATAGGCAGTTTATTGTTTGGTTGCACGTATAATCGGTTAATTCTTTTCTTATTACTAAAATAATAGCCATAATCGATTAAGCTATTTACGCTTCGGTTTTCCGAAAACAAAATTCGATCAATTACTTGACTGAATTCCAATATGTTATTTCGGAAAAGTTCGATAGAATATACCCCCAAAGTATTCATCGACGAATTCATAAAATCCAGTGTTTCAATACCAAACGATATATTGCCTTGTACAATAATAGGTTGCTCCGCTTCTAAAATTGCTTTGCCATACTTTTCTTTAACCTTAAAACGTTGAGGCACATTTAAATGGTTAACAAAGCTGGTGGAATCCATTGGGTATATCCACACATTAAAAATTGTTGGAGGTATTGTGTCAGTAATAGTTAACGAAAAAAAGCGTTGTATATTAACTGGCATCTGCGAATTTGTTTCGCGAATTTCGAAATGCAAATGAGGTCCCATGGAACCGCCAGAATTGCCTGCAAGCGCAACAAATTCGCCCTTTTTTACCCTATATTTATTGGGTTTCGTAAAAATTTCTACACCAAATTTATTGTTCGAGTAATGATAATCATCACATAACGAGTCTATATCAGCGCTTAAGCTCAATAAATGCCCATAAACGCTAGTGTATCCATTGGCGTGATTTATATAAATGGCCTTACCAAAACCTCCCTGTTCAATTTTTATTCGCGATATATACCCATCGTCGATAGCGTAAACATTAAGCCCAGGTAAGCCGTAAGTCTTAAAATCTAAGCCCGAATGAAGGTGATTCGTACGAATCTCGCCAAAATTTCCGGAAAGCAATAAAGGAATTTTTAACGGCGGAGCAATGTCAATTTTTTTCGATGGTTGAGCCAATACCCATAATGGCCATATAGTTATAATTATTAAAACAATACACGTGCAAAAACCTTTTAATTTCATTTAAAATAGTATGTTTTAAAACGTTGCATAAAATTACTTAGATATTTACAGATTGCCTCTATTTTATCAACATAATTTTTTTAATTCTTAAACCATTGTTATATTTGTAGTAAATTAAATTGATGCATGACAGAGCAAGAAGCCATAATAACCCAACTGGACGAGAAGATTACAAAATTAATATCACTCCACGAGGAGCTTAAAATTGGTAATAACCGATTGATAGGTGAAAAGGACGAACTCAATAAAGTTATCAGTTTAAAAGACAATGAAATAGTGGGACTTCATAACAAATACGAACAGTTAAAGTTAGCGAAGGGTCTGGTTTCTGGTAGCGAGGACGTACATTCGACCAAACTTAAGGTAAACAAAATGATGCGGGAAATTGATAGATGTGTAGCTCTTTTAAATAAATAGGTAGAAAATGGAAGAAAAACTATCCATACGGGTAAACATAGCCGACAGATACTACCCTCTTAAGATAGAAAGAGATGAAGAAGAAAAAATTCGAAAAGCTGCTAAGTTAATCAACGACAAGGTGTTTCAGTATAAAACAAAATATGCTGATAAAGACATTCAAGATTTTTTAGCCATGGCAGCATTGCAATTTGTTATTCGCCTTATTGAAATGGAAGATAAAACCGAGGAACCCAATATATTGGAGAGGTTGCAAAAACTTAACGATGCTCTCGATGAAGTGGTTAACAATGGTAAAACTAACAACAACGTTCTTTTACATACGATTGAATAAGATATTGCCCGCATAGTTTCTTCAATCCTTTTGAAACTCAACATTTAATAAATCGGCGTAAGTCTCAGGATATCAATGTCAGGCCTCGCCCCGAACAATCGGGTTTCGCATTACGCGAACAGTGGACGACTGCGCTTTTCTGGCTTCGCTTCCCATGTTACATTGGGGTTTTTAAAAGCTTAAGAAACCTATGCGGGTTTTTTTATATACAACAATTTAATAATTAAATCATTAAAACAAATATGACAATCGAAATAATAACAGGTCTAATCCCCACTAGTGCTATTGCAGCCTTTGCCAGCGCACTAATTATTGGAGGAACAGCGGCCTATTTCCTCTTCTTTTTTGTACTTCGGAAGAAACGAGCGAATATGTTAAAAGATGCTGAGGCTGAAGCAGAAGTAATGAAAAAGGAACGAATACTTCAAGCCAAAGAACGCTTTCTACAGTTAAAAACCGAACACGAAAGAGTTGTAAACGATAGAAATTCGAAATTAGTTTTTGCCGAAAACAGAATTAAACAGAAGGAACTTACAATTTCGCAGAAATTAGAAGAAATACAACGTAGTAAAAATGAAGTAGATGCAATTCGCGAAAACCTAAATATTCAGCTCGAAGTGGTTGACAAAAAGCACGACGAGCTCGAAAAACTTCATAAACATCAAGTTGAACAACTCGAAGTAATATCGGGAATTTCGGCGGAAGAAGCTAAAAATCAATTAACTGAGTCGCTAAAGGCCGAGGCCAAAACCGATGCAATGTCGTTTATTAACGATGCTGTTGAGGAAGCTAAAATGACCGCCAACAAGGAAGCCAAGCGCATTGTAATTCAAACAATTCAACGTGTTGCTACCGAGGCAGCTGTTGAAAATTCGGTAACAGTTTTCCATATCGATAGCGACGAAATTAAAGGACGTATTATTGGTCGCGAAGGACGAAACATTCGAGCACTCGAAGCTGCCACTGGCGTTGAAATTATTGTTGACGATACACCCGAGGCCATCATTCTATCAGCTTTCGACCCCGTTCGCCGCGAAATTGCACGATTATCACTGCATCAGCTAGTTACCGATGGTAGAATTCACCCTGCTCGTATTGAAGAAGTAGTAGCTAAAGTTACCAAACAGGTTGAAGAAGAAGTAATTGAAGTAGGAAAACGCACAACCATCGATTTGGGAATACACGGTTTACACCCCGAACTGATACGTTTGATAGGTAAAATGAAATACCGCTCATCGTACGGTCAGAATTTGCTACAACACTCCCGCGAAGTTGCAAACCTTTGTGCTATAATGGCTTCGGAACTTGGCTTAAACCCTAAACTAGCAAAACGCGCTGGTTTACTTCACGATATTGGAAAGGTTCCCGACGACGAGCCAGAATTGCCGCACGCCATTTTAGGTATGAAGCTTGCCGAACGCTTTAAAGAAAAACCTGAAATATGCAATGCCATTGGTTCTCACCACGACGAAACCGAAATGACAACGCTTTTGGCTCCAATAGTGCAAGTTTGCGATGCAATTTCGGGAGCTCGCCCAGGTGCACGCCGCGAAGTTGTTGACGCATATATTAAGCGGTTAAAAGATTTGGAAGCTATGGCCCTCTCCTACCCTGGTGTAACAAAAACTTATGCCATACAGGCTGGTCGCGAACTTAGGGTTATTGTTGGAAGCGAACGAGTTAACGATAAAGATGCAGAAAATTTATCGACTGAAATTGCTAAAAAAATTCAAAGTGAAATGACTTACCCCGGACAAGTAAAAATTACTGTAATTCGCGAAACTAGAGCTATAAGTTACGCAAAATAAATAAGTTACATACCACAAAATGTCATTTCCGAATACGAAATGACATTTTTGATTAATACAATTACATCTAAAAAATATATGAAATGAAAATATTAGTTACTGGAACCGCTGGCTTTATCGGATTTCATCTTTCAAATAAACTTATTGCACGAGGCGACGATGTTATTGGTTTAGACTGCATTAACGATTATTACGATGTAAACGTAAAATACGGTCGTTTGGGTTTAGCAGGTATTGAAAAAGATAAAGTAGAATACAATAAGCTTATAACCAGCTCTAAACACAATAATTACAAATTCATTAAGCTTAAACTCGAGGACAAAGAAAATATCGACAAGCTTTTTAAAACCGAGAAATTCGATAAAGTATGCAACTTGGCTGCTCAAGCCGGCGTACGATACAGTCTTACAAACCCATACGCTTACATCGATAGCAATATTACAGGCTTTCTAAATATTCTTGAAGCCTGCCGCCATTTCGATGTAAAGCATTTGGCTTATGCCAGTAGCTCAAGTGTTTATGGTATTAACGAAAAGCAACCTTTTTCTACGCGAGATAACGTTGATCATCCTATAAGTTTGTATGCTGCAAGCAAAAAGGCCAACGAACTTATGGCGCATACTTACAGTAACCTATTTGGAATACCAACAACTGGGCTTAGGTTTTTTACTGTTTATGGACCTTGGGGACGACCCGATATGGCTTTGTTCCTATTTACCAAAGCTATTTTGGAGGGAAAACCTATCGATGTATTTAATAACGGCAATATGAGGCGCGACTTTACCTATGTTGCTGATATTGTTGAAGGTATAACCCGTGTAATAGATAATCCACCAGTACCAAACCCAAACTGGACAGAGAAAGATTTAGATCCTTCAACATCGAGCGCGCCATACAAAATTTATAACATTGGCAATAGCAACCCTGTAAGGTTAATGGATTTTATTGAAGCCATTGAAAAAGAACTTGGTATGAAGGCTACTAAAAACCTTTTACCAATGCAGCCTGGCGACGTTCCTGCAACCTCGGCCGACGTAACCGATTTGGTTGCAAACCTTCATTATAAACCCGATACTACAATTACCGAAGGAATTAAGAATTTTATTGCTTGGTACAGAGAATTTTATAAAGCATAGGGCATTCGTATTACAACGAAGGTCGTCAGCATAGATAATCCATAAAAGTATGCTGTCATTCCGACGCAGTGTCGGAACGGCGAAGCCCTCACCGAAGGTAATCCATAATAGCAGATTATTGAATTGTAGCTCGTTCGTTTTAGATCCCGACCTACGTCGGGATGACAACGCCACTAATGCGATTCAACCTACGTCGGAATGACCCTAAATCCTTTTCGGATACATACTTATTAAACATTAATACAGTTCTCTATTGTACATATTATTTTAAACAAAGCCTGAATACAATTTATTTACCAATGATTCAACGAAAACAATCACTTTATTTATTAGCGGCACTTATATTGCTAATTAGCAGTTTTTTAACTCCATTAGCTACATTAATTGGTAGTGATGGTAGTTCATTTATAGTGTCGCTGAAGGCTTTATATAATATCGAAATTGAAAGTATTGCTGGCAATATCTTTAAATCGGCCCAAATAATATCGATATTAATTGCTGTATTGCTGATAATTACAATTTTCGCATATCGTAAACGATTGGTACAGATTAAACTATGCTCGTATAGTATACTTCTACTAATTTTGCAAACCGTGCTTATTACCTTTGCGCTATTTTTTGCAAAAACATCGCTTAACTATTTAGTTTCGTACAACATAACCATAATATTTCCTCTTATTAGTGCAGTTATGGTGTATTTGGCAAGCAAGAGCATTAAAAAGGACGAAGAATTGGTTCGTTCGTTGGATAGACTTCGATAAAAAGCTAATCTACTGATTATTTACATTATAAATAGCCATCTGATCCTGGTGAGTTATTTTTTCGCAATAATAGCATTTTAGCGATACTTCGTTTTTTGAGAGTACGCTAAATTTAGTTTTAACTTCTTCCTTATTTGTAATACACTTAGGATTAACGCATTTAACAATTCCAATAATAGAATCTGGTACTTCAACTACTCGCTTTTCAATTACCTCGTAATCGCGAATAATATTCAACTTCGCCTGTGGCGCTACTAAAGCAATTCGATTAATTTCCTCATCGAGAAAATATTTGTCCGATATTTTTATAATTGCCTTACTACCAAGCTTTTTGCTTTCTAAATTTGTGCCAAAAGTAATTTGCGAATCAATTTTATCGAGGTTTAAAATAGTAATAACCTTAAACAGATTTTTTGCTGGAACATGGTCGATTACGGTACCATTCTTTATAGCGTTAACAATTAATTGTTTATCTTTCATCAGGTTAGGTTATTTATTGTTTATGCCTAAAATAGAAGTTATTATGGCTTGGCGCACAAAAACTCCGTTAAGGGCTTGAGTAAAGTAATATGCTTTTGGGTTGTCGTCAACATCGAGGTTTATCTCGTTCACCCTCGGTAATGGATGCAGTATCTTCATGTTAGGGCGGGTATGCTCAAGCATAGCATTTTGTAAAACGTAGGCGTTTTTAGTTTTTTCGTATTCTATTGGGTCCGAAAACCTTTCCTTCTGAACACGTGTCATATACACAATATCGGCTTGAGATATTATAGGCATAAACTCCTTATACTCAAAGTATTTAATTTTATGCTGATCGAGAAAAAGAAGGTATTCGCGCGGCATTTTAAGTTCGTCGGGCGAAATAAAATAAAAGGTGGGATTAAAGTTCGACATAGCCATTAACAGCGAATGAACTGTTCTGCCGTACTTTAGGTCGCCAATCATAACAATATTTAAATTTTCGAGTGTATTTTGTGTTTTACGAATTGAGTATAAGTCGAGTAGCGTTTGCGTAGGATGCTGGTTTGCGCCATCGCCAGCGTTTATTACTGGCACGGTGGCTATTTCGCTAGCATAACGTGCTGCACCCTCGGTTGGGTGGCGCATAACAATTAAATCGGCATAGCTGGTTACCATTTTTATTGTGTCCTTAAGCGATTCGCCTTTGGTAACGCTCGACGAATTTACATCGGCAAAACCAATAACACGACCTCCAAGCCTGCTTATTGCTGCTTCGAAGCTTAGCCTTGTACGAGTTGACGGTTCAAAAAAAAGAGTTGCAACTAGCTTACCCTGTAACAATTCCTGATTTGGGTTTTGCTCAAATTGCGCCGCAAGATCTAATATTTTAATATATTCCTCTTTGCTGTAATCGGTTATAGAAACTAAACTTTTATTATGCATAGGAAATACTTTTTTGAAGTTGTTTTTAGGTAAAGATATAATGTCCTATTAATTTTTGATTTTATATTTTATATTTTATATTCTGAAAAATGGCATTTTAATTCATTAATTATCAATAATTTTTGCATTTAATCCTACTATACTTAATAATTTTTGCACTACTATATCGGTTTTACTAAGTTTAATGTTAATTACCATATTACAAGCCATTTCGAATCGATTATCGGATGTTTCTAATTCATAATCCTTTACAATTTTCATTACCTGATTCATTTGATTATAATCGAAACTTATTAAGTATGATACATATACAAATTTATCAATAATTTCGGCATTTGCAATTACATCGGCGGCGGCTAGTTTATATGCATTTATTAAGCCCGACGTTCCCAAAAGTGTTCCGCCAAAATACCTAATAACTATAACTAAAACATTTGTAAGATTGTTCGAAACAAGCTGGCCTAATATAGGCTTACCAGCAGTACCCGAAGGCTCTCCATCGTCGTTCGACCTGAACACCAACTTTTCGGCACCCAACCGGTAAGCAAAACAATGGTGGCTTGCATCGAAATATTCCTTTTTTACGTTCGCGATAATGTCCTTAATCGCAACTTCTTCATTTACAGGATAGGCAAACGATAGAAATTTACTTCCTCTATCTTTAAAACTGCCTTTAGATAGTTGACTAATGGTACGATATGAATCCTGTTGTTCAATCAAAATCAATGTCTTAAATCAAAAAAAAAGGTTCCTCAACGAGAAACCTTCATGAATTATATTTTTAACCGTTTTTCAATTTCGTCTATTTGAAACTTAAATCGCTTATCGGTTTCCAATAAATTATTTACTGTTTTACAAGCATGTAGCACTGTTGCATGATCCTTATCCCCTATTTGCGACCCAATAGTTGCCAACGACGATTTAGTTAAGCTCTTCGAAAAGAACATTGCAATTTGCCTTGCTTGCACAATTTCGCGCTTTCGGGTTGTTGATATTAACATCTCAACTGGCACATTAAAATAACTGCAAACTACTTTTTGAATATAATCGATTGATAATTCTCTTTTGGTATTCTTTATAAGCTTATCAATCACCTCCTTAGCAAGGTCGAGGTTTATTTCGCGCTTATTAAGAGTTGCTTGAGCTAAAAGTGATATTTTGGCACCTTCTAATTCACGTATGTTGCTGGTAATGTGCGTAGCAACATAATCAATTACGTCGTCATTCATTTCAATGCCATCGAGGTAAGCTTTGTGCTTAAGAATGGCAACACGCGTTTCGAAATCGGGTGGTTGCAAATCGGCCGATAAGCCCCACTTAAACCTCGACAATAAGCGCTGCTCAAGTCCCTGTAATTCAACAGGTGGTTTATCGGATGTAAGTATAAGTTGCTTACCCGATTGGTGCAAATGATTGAAAATATGGAAGAAAATTTCTTGAGTTTTTTCTTTACCAGCAAATTCCTGAACATCGTCAATAATCAACAAATCAATCATTTGATAGAAATGGAGAAAATCATTTTTGTTGTTGTTACGAATTGCATCGGTAAATTGCGTTCCAAATTTATTGGCATTTACATAAAGCACTACTTTATCAGGAAGCTTCTCCTTAACTCGAATACCAATAGATTGGGCTAAATGTGTTTTCCCAAGACCCGAATCGCCATATAAAAACAACGGATTGAAGGCAGTACCACCAGGGTTGTTTCCTACAGCACAACCTGCCGAACGAGCTAAACGGTTACAATCGCCTTCAATAAAGTTTGTAAACGAATTGTCGGGGTTTAACTGCGGATCGATATTAAGCTTTTTAATGCCCGGAATAATAAAAGGGTTTTTAATGGAGTGTTCGCCCTCGCCCATCGGCATTTGTACCGATCGGTTTTTAAGATCGGGATTATTTTTACCTGGTAACTTAACTGTATAAGGCTTTTCGTTTGTTACCGAGCTATTTTCCATAACCACCGAATATTCCAGCTTGGCTTCGTTACCCAATTCCTTGCGCAAAGTTTTCCGAAGTATATCGATGTATTGTTCTTCCAGATATTCGTAAAAAAACGGACTGGGCACCTGAATGGTAAGTATATTCTTATCGAGCCTTATAGGAACTATAGGCTCAAACCATGTTCTGAAACTTACAGAAGGAACATTGTCTCTGATCACTTTTAAGCAATTATCCCAAACTGTTTGGTACATTTTTTTATTATTTTTAAAATGAGTAACTTAAATATTGAAATGGTCTCAAAATTTACTCAAGCAATTTTTGCATAAAATACCGAATAAAAAAGTTTTTTATGCTTGTATTTTCGAAGTAATAGTTATTGTTTTTATAGTCAGGCAATTATTTTTTCAGATTGTTAATAAAAATCCAACATCCTTATTTATAATTACTTACAAACAATAATTTCACATCTCTTTAGCTACTTGCGAGTTGATAACTTGTTGATAACTTTTTAATAACTTTTTAAAAATAAATTAGTAATATTCCGTAATATATTAAACAGCTATTAATAAACTACATGTACATCATAAATCGATAATACCTTAATTATGAATTACCCGAACGTAACCTATTGAATTTATTGCTTTTATAAAAATTATAGACTAATTTTTAGCCGCTGCTTCTTTTTTCCCAAAAACCGAGAAATGAACATAACGTTTAGGGTTTTTATTTAAATCGATAAGAAGCTTGTCGAGGCTGTTAATAGTATGTTCCAGAGCGGTATATAGCGAATCGTTATTTACTAACTGCCCTATTGTGCCTTTACCTTTATTAATTTTTACCAAAATTTCGTTCGACTGCGCCAACGCGAAATTAGTTTGGTCTATAACTTTTTTTAAATCGGTTTTGGCCAACGAATCCGATACCGTCGATAAATTGTTAACTATATTGGTAACAGCTTTATTACTATTGGCAAAATTATTCGATATCGACTCTAAATGATTGAGTATTAGGGCAATTTTGTTTTTTTGCGAAACAATTAAATCGTTCATTGCGGCAACGCTATGTTGCACATTTCGTTGAGTTTCGGCATTAAATGTGTTGCGAACAATAGCCATTACCGAATCGATGGAAACTATCAGATTTTCAGCCTTATCCTTAAGCGGTGCAATTTTATTCATCATATCGCCTTCGTACCGCGAGGTAAGTGTATCGTGGTCTTGTGCAAATTCAGTCGAATTGCCAAGCACCAGATTTACTGCTTTAGAACCCATAAAATCGGAGCTATACACCTCTATAACAGTATTTTTAGGCAACTTAAATTTCCTATCAACCGAAATTTCAACTAATATCAAATTATAATTGCCAGGGGAAAAAGCTATATCGCTAACTACGCCTAATGTATAGCCATTTGCACCAACTTTGGCCGATTTTTCGAGACCCCCAATAGTGTTAAAAACCGCATAATACTGGTTAGATGTAGTAAATAGGTTACGACCCTTTAAAAAATTAAGTCCCCAAATAAAAACTACTAATACTAAGGTAATAATAAGCCCAATTTTGGCTTCTTTTGGAATTTTCATGACAGGCTTTAGGTGTGTTTAGTGCGCAAAATTAATCGTTTATTTCTTTTAATGCCTCCCGAACTGGAATTATTTTGCCATTACGAAGCGCAATTACAAAAGCATCTGGGAAATAATTCTTTACTATTTTCGAATATTCAACAATTTCGGAATACGACGATTTTCGACCAACCATGTATTTATAACCCTCGTTTACCTTTATCTCTTCAACGTTATCGAGCCCTTTAAAGTTCTCTTTCTTAGTTACTAATGGCTTTTTAGAAGATGAAATTTGCACCATAAATTCTAGAATTGGCTTAACTGCCGAAGTGTCGTTGCTGGTAGAAGTAGCTTTTTCAACTGCAGTTCCTTTGTTGGCCAATGAAGTATCGCTTTTACCATTATTTGTGGGTGCGTACATGCTACGGCTCTCAATATCAACCTTATATTTTTTAAACGCACGGTATATGGAGGTTGCAAGTATTTCCTGACCTTCGTTGGACTTTAAGAATTTCCCTTCGTTATGGTTCGAAACAAACCCAACTTCTACCAAAACACTGGGCATTACAGTTTTCCAAAGTACTAAAAAGCTGGCTTGCTTAACACCTCTGTCAACCCGCTTGCCGTGATCTTTAAACTGGCTTTGTACGTACGAAGCAAAATTTAAACTCTGTGCCTGAAATGCTTTTTGAAATAGCGAAAATATAATGAACGATTCCGATGAATTTGGGTCGTATCCTTCGTATTTTGTAGAATAATTGTCCTCAATTAAAATTACATCGTTCTCTTTTTTAGCTACTTCCAAGTTTTCTTTTGTTTTGGCTTCGCCCATAAAATATGTTTCAACTCCATCGGGTGTTGCGCTAGGGTTCGAATTTGCATGAATAGATATAAATAAATCGGCTTGATTTTTGTTAGCTATTTCGGCACGCTGAAACAATTCGATAAAAACATCGGTTTCGCGAGTATAAATAACCTTAACATCGGGTATGTTTCGCTTAATTAAACCACCAAGCTTCAATGCTATGCATAGTGCTACGTCCTTTTCGCAAATTTTATCGCCTAGCGCGCCAGGATCCTTACCTCCATGGCCAGCATCGATAACAACTACCGAAATTTTCTTTTTACTCTGGCAATAACAATTGCTTATATTCATTAAACAACTTATAACCAGCATTAACATGAAAACTTTTGCAATAAAGGAAGGAAAAAATAAATTATATGGCGACCTGTTCATTATCTAAAACGGAAATTTATATAGTTTTGGAGATTTATTTTATCAAGTAAATATCGCATCAAAAATAACATTAAAAATTGTTAATAAACCTTCGTGTAAATCTTTTTGTAATAGTATTTGCCTGTATTGGGGTGGAATACAGCTATGCACAAATTGCCAGTAAGCCCGATTCTCTTGTGGTAAAAGCCGATACCTTACTAAATGATAGTTTAAAGGTAAAAAAACAGAAGAAGAGAAAAGACGATATTAAATCGAAAATTATTTACTCGGCAAAGGATTCGATCATTTATTCGGCCGACTATAAAAAAGCCTATATGTATGGCGAGGCTAAAATAACTTATAGCGACATTGAACTTAATGCAGCCTTTATTGAATACGACACGCAGCACAATTTAGTTTTTGCATCGGGTTTAAAAGATACTACTGGTGTTACCATTGGCAAGCCCGATTTTAAACAAGGTAGCCAGCAGTTTACCTCCGATACTATGCGGTACAACTTCAAAACCCAGAAAGGTGCATCGCTTGGCATTATTACTAAGCAGGACGATGGCTACCTGCATGCCGAAAAAACCAAGCGCGAAGCCAACGGAAACATCAATATTAAAAATGGTAAATACACTACCTGCGATGCCGAGCACCCTCATTTCTACCTAGCTCTTACGAAAGGGGTTGTTATACCGAATAATAAAATTGTGTCGGGTCCGGCGTACTTGGTTTTCGAAGATGTACCACTGCCTATTGGCATACCTTTTGGCTTTTTTCCCAATAAACGCGAAAGTACATCGGGCATATTAATACCATCGTACGGCGAAGAAATTACGCGAGGCTTTTACTTAAGCAATGGCGGTTATTATTTCGCCTTTAGCGATTATTTCGATGCTCGTGTAACTGGCGATATATATTCGAAAGGCACGTGGGGAATGGCTCTAGCATCGAACTACCGCAAACGATATAGGTATAGCGGTAATTTAAATTTGCGATATTACGTTAATAAATCGGGCGAAAAAGGTGTTGAATTTGGCAATGATATACCTAACAACTCACGCGATTTTTCTATTAACTGGTCACATAGTCAGGACCCAAAATCGAGCCCTTCAACACGATTCAATGCAAGTGTAAATTACACAACATCGTCGTTCGACCGCAACTTCAATTACACCGACCCACAGGCTATGATTACCAACACTAAGCAATCGAACATATCGTACGGCAAAGATTGGGATAAATTACACCTATCAATTAACATGAGCCATAGCCAAAATAGCCGAACTAAAAGTGTAATAATGAGCGCGCCGTCTGCTCAGTTTAGTGCCGATAGAATAAATCCGTTCGGCAATAAAAACGGCACCGGCGATAAATGGTATCAGAAAATTACTATTAATTACACAGCCAATTTAACCAACGATATTACTGCTACCGACAGCACAATATTCACAGCTGCAGCTTTGCGCGAAGCAAAAAAAGGATTTCAGCATAGCATTCCACTAAGTGCCAATTTTAAGGTGTTGAAGTATTTAAATATTTCGCCAACGCTAAATTATACTGGTATGGTTAAAACAAGCTTTATTGAGCGAACCGCTTATGACAGTACAAATGCCAAGGGCAATCGCTTTTTTTACTTTCACGATAGTATAAAACAACGTATAGCTTATATTCATGGTATTACTCCATCGATAAATTTCAACCTAAACCCTACCATTTACGGTATGTACTCCTTTAGTAAGAATGCGAAAGTGCAGGCTATACGCCATGTAATAACGCCTTCGGTGGGTTTTAATTTTGTGCCTGGTATCGAAAAGCTAGTACCTGAATATTTTGGAAAATATGCCACAGGATTGCAAACTAATGGCGATACTATAAAAAACTCCTATTCGTTTTACGAAGGAACACAATATGGAACTCCTTCGGTACCACGCCGATCGGGAAGCTTTTCGTTCGGGTTAAACAACAGTTTGGAAATGAAAGTAAAATCGGATAAAGACACGGTTACCGGCGTAAAGAAGGTTAAAATACTTCAATCGTTAAATTTTAGCAGTAGCTACGATATTTACAAGGAAACCATGAAGCTTGCGCCTATTCGCTTTAGCGGAACGGCACCAATTACCGAAGGTATCGATATTTCGTTTAGCGGTACAATAAACCCTTACGAAAATGATGAATATGGGCGCGATATAAACAAAATATACTGGAAAAGCCACAGCATGCCTGGCCGATTAACCGATTTTCAAACTGGCTTGGGCTACAATTTTAAATCGGCACAGGGCAAGAAAACTGCCGAAACCGACGACAAAACCAAAAAACCTGAGACCAAAACACCTACCACCGACTATGGCTACTACGATGTTCCTTGGAATTTTCGATTCAATTATATATTTAATTACCGGAACAACGGCGTTGGAAAAAATGTATCGCAAACACTTCAGTTTAGTGGCGATGTTAAGCTTACCCCAAAATGGGGAACTACGTTTTCGTCGGGTTACGATTTTAAAACCAAACTCTTCTCGTACACTGCCTTTTCGATAACCCGCGATTTGCATTGCTGGGATTTAACTGTAAACTTCTGTCCGTTTGGTAACTTTAAGTTTTATAACTTTACCATTCGCCCTAAATCGTCTATATTACGCGATTTGAAATACGAGAAACGTAAAGACTACCGCGATTTTTCGGGATATAACCCTTACTAAAACCAAATACTAACAAACAATTTTGCCAACTAACGGCGAAGCCCTCACCGAAGGTAATTACACGAATTTATAGTTCAATAAATAGCTAAATTATAATTGATAATTAGGCTGTTGCCCCAATAGATAAGTGAGATTTTAACTAACAATTTCTTTTAGGTTAAACTCATAAAAACCGTATCTTTGGAAAAACTATTGATATGATAATTGAACGACAAAATAATGATTTGTTGGTGCGAATTTCTGGGAATATGAAATCTTCTAGGATTCAGTCAATTGTTGACTATTTGAGATATGAGGATTTGACCTCAGATTCAATAGCATCTGAAACGATGTTGATAAACTCACTACAATAGCTAAAAAAGGAAGGTGGATTAAAATTAAACATGAAATAGGATTCTGATGAACCGGATTGTAGTCGATACTAATATTGCCTTTAGTGCATTTCTTAATATAAATAGCAATATTGGTCAGATTCTTATTAATGGAGGGAAACATTACCAGTTCTATTCTCCTGCGTATATTCGAATAGAATTGATTGAGCATAAGGATCGTATTAAAGAAATTGGCAAATTAAACGACAACCGTTTCATTGAGTTGTTCGAACTAATTTTGCGAAACGCACATGTGCTTGATCATGCAATTGTTCCTAATACATATTATCACAATGCGTTAATTATTTGTGAGAATATTGACATTGATGGTGTTGCTTTTATTGCAGTAGCGGATTATATTAGAGGTAGATTATGGACTGGTGACAATAAATTGAAAGACGGCTTAGTTTTAAAGGGTTATAGTCGTCTCATAAATACAAACGAATTGTATATGGATTTTATTGAAAAGGATAGGAAATTTAAATAATTGCTGACACACGTATCGGCTTATTAAGCATGGCGGGTTAGTCTAAGTTTGCATTTACCAACAAACGACAAACAGGCATAGAATGTTGACTGTGAAAGGCATCGTAAGTCCGCAACGCTTAGTAATGTGTAGGAAATAAGTTCCTACAAGGCGCGCAAAAACTTTAATACCGGAGCTTACTACAGTAAGTGAGAACTCAGCGAAGCGTTCACGAACACCATTAAAACAAATGGATTTGTGAGTAATTTAAAATTTTTGCAGCAATGCAGTAGGAGCTTATTTAATACATATTACTTAATAACATTTTCGATATAATTGCTAATACAAATCTACCATGAAACGAATTATTAATACCGACAAGGCACCTGCCGCCATTGGCCCATACAGCCAAGCCATTGAAGCCGGAAGCACACTTTATGTATCGGGTCAAATACCAATCGACCCCGCAACTGGCAAACTGGTTGAAGGTTCTATTAAAGAGCAAACCACACAAGTACTTAAAAACATAGGTGCAATACTCGAAGCAGCTGGTTACACATTCAACGATGTAGTTAAAAGCACATGCCTGCTTGCCAATATGGACGATTTTAAGGAGATGAATGAAGTGTATGCAAGTGTATATTCGAATAATCCGCCAGCGCGTGCTGCTTATGGCGTTGTACGTTTGCCATTTGGCGCATTAGTGGAAATAGAAACTATTGCGGTTAAATAGCGCCGGTTCGCGCCTTCTCATAAACCGCTAGCATCCTCTGGGCCAATGTGGCACTGTTAAACTTATTTTCAACCGATAACCGCCCATTATCGCTCATTAGCTTAAGCTTTTCGGGATTAGAAAGCAACTCAGCAAGCGCACTACACAATGCCTTTGGTGTGTTTGGATGGTATATTACTATGCCACCAGTCTCTTGGGCAATTTCGGGAAAAGCTCCCAATGCTGGTTGAACTACTGGTATGCCCGAAGCCAAAGCCTCAAGCTGATATAGCCCAAATGCCTCGCCCTTCAATACTGGTACCGAAAGAACTGTTAAACCATCGAAAAACTTTTGTATAGCTTCGGGTTCAAAATGGTCGATAAATTCTACATCGCCCCAATAGCCTTTCTTTTTTAGCTTATGTATTTGTTTATTAACAAACTTATTATCGTCGTTAGTTTTTCCGCCCGAAAGGCGAAGTTTTGTTGCTTTAAAGGCGGAATTGCTTTTTAAATCGATATAGGCATCAACAAGAATTTCCAATCCATTTTCTTCACAAAGCCTCGAAAGATAGCCAATAATAGGTGGGTTTAGCGAAGGTTTATATACGGCGTAATTGTCGGGTTTAACCCCAATATGTACAACATTCATTTTATAATTGGGAATGTTAAGGTTGTTTTTCATCACCTGGGCATAAAAATCGCTCACGGCAACAAAGCAATCCACATATTTACCTTTTTCGGCCATCAATTGCCACACTAATGTGCGGTAATGAGGTTGCATTGCATCAACCCAAACGTCTTCGTCCTGTAACGAACAAATTACAGGTATGCCAAGGTCGTTGTGTATTTTTTCGGCCAAGCCTAAAAGTAATGCATTTGATAGATGAACAATATCGGGCTTTTCGTTGTGTTTTAAAAAGTCGACAAGCTGCTGTAGCTCGTATGCCTGATACCCTTGGCTACCTTTAAGCATCGAAATGGTCATTTCCTCGAGACCTTCGGCACGTGTGCTTCCGGCCTTTTTGGCGGCATATCGCAATATAGGTTTCGAATCGAAGAAACGATTTAACCATTTGGGCATGTGGCGCAAAAAAGGCACTTTTTGTTTGAGATAAATATTTACAGCACCATAAAAAACCTGATCGTTTGACACATTATCGGCCGATGCAAGCGGAAGGTATATTGGTAATAAAACAGCATCGTGCCCCATAGCTTTTAGCGTTTTCACAAAACTACTATCGCGCAAACAATTGCCGCAATAAAATGCCCCGCCAAAACCTGGAACGATGTTAATTATTTTCATCTGTTAGTTGAGATTATGAAAGGTAAACAACTAGAAATCGATTTTTAATGAGACAAATTTATAAAAATGTTGTGATTAAAAAAGGCTGGAGGCTAGAGGCGGAACGGATAAAAAGAATTACAAGTTCGTATTTACATTAAATGCACTTTATTATAGCCTACAACGAAGTTCCTACAGCCTACAGCCTCCCGCCTAAATCCTAAATCCTAATTCCTAAACCCATATACCGTTCCGTCGGAAGTGGCAATTACAAGCAAATTACTAGTAACGGCAGGGGTGCTCACCGAGGGACTTCCGGTGTCGAACGTCCAAATTTTACTTCCAGTATTTAGGTCGAGAATATAAACTCGTCCATCCCCTGAGGTAACCACAACGCTACTACCAGCAATTACAGCCGAACTTGTAACCTTTCCGAGAGTTTTAAACGTCCACAATATTTTACCGTCGGTTTTATTAAAACAATAAATGCTTTTATTTTCGGAACCTACAACTATTTTGCTTCCCGAAACTGCTGGCGAAGCAGTGAATACACCACCTACCGTTCTATTCCATAAAATTTTATTGGTTGCATAATCAACACAGTAAAATACGCCATCGTAATTTCCGAAAAATGCATTATTTCCATCGATAGCAGCCGACGAGGCTATATATGTACCAATGTAAATCTTACGAACAATCCTTCCAGTATGTACATCAACAACATGTAGTTGCCCATCGCA
>JANYAP010000157.1 GCA_025361285.1 Bacteroidales bacterium
ACCGTGGCAACGTTGCCGAACTGCTCAATCTTTCAATTAATTCGAACGTAAGGGTTAAGTTTTTATAGTGGTATTTCGTTAAAAATGCGTCTATTACAACTTAAATAACGCAACCTGTATGTCAAAATGGCATATTTTTTAGATTTAACTGATATAAAGTCAGTGTGTTTAATAAGTTTTAACAATGGCTTTAATTTTGATATGGAAAGATATGTATAATTAAAAACACACGTTAATGATGAATAGTCGCAAAAGAAAAGCAAAAGAAAAGCTTATCAACCAATTCGGGTTATTAAAAGACGATTCATTTGATTTCGAATTAATTGACAAATATTTTCGTAAAAAAAACAATACTGATGCCTTACAAGTATTATCTGATAAAACATGCAACGATTTGGATTTCAATGAGTTGTTTGCATTTATCGATAGAACGAATTCGAAAGTCGGTCAACAATATCTATACAATAAACTTCGCACTATTCCTCATAATTTAAATGAAACTGCGCTACACGAAAGGCTTATCGTGCATTTTACTGAAAATAAGGAACTTCGGTTAAATTTCCAAACTCTCTTAGGTAAACTTAATGATTTACAGGCTTATTATATTACAACATTGTTTCAGGATGAACATGTAAAGCCACCTAAATGGGGGATTGTTTTTCCCATACTATCGTTAACAAGCTTACTATCATTAATTTTATTGTTTTTTATTCCAAAAATATTTTTAGTTCTATTCGCGGTTTTTATTATCAATATGATCATCCATTATTGGAACAAGCAAAATCTATATCAGTATTTAGGATCTCTACCTGAACTTCTTAAGTTAAACAATGTAGCAAGTGAACTATTTAAAAACAGTAATTTAAAGGAAACGAATCCAGAACTTGCCAATTCGATAAAAATTATCGATTCTGTAAAAAAGCGTATGCTGTTCTTTAACATAGAGGCAAAATTGCAAGGTGACTTTGAAGCAATTTTTTGGGCTATATTGGAGCTTATAAAAATACTTTTTTTGCTTGAACCGTTACTATTGTTTGGCGTTTTAAAGAAACTCGACACTAAAAGGAAAGAAATTGAAGTTGTTTTCGTTTTTGTTGGGCAAGTTGATTGCTTAATTTCAATTGCATCGTTAAGGGCTGGCTTAAAAAGTTATTGCACACCTGCTATATTGCTCGAAACTAAACAATTAAACGTTTTGAATGCTTATCATCCTTTGATAAATAATTGTGTTTCAAACAGTATAAATATTAATTCAAAATCTATTTTACTAACTGGGTCGAACATGTCAGGAAAAACCTCATTTATAAGAACTATCGGTATAAATGTTTTAACAGGCTTAACTTTAAACACTTGCTTTGCCGAGCAATTTTCTATGCCCAGAACCACTTTGTTTTCAGCTATTAGAATAAGCGATGATTTAACAAATAATAAAAGTTATTACTTTGAGGAGGTTGTAACTATAAAAGAAATGATTTGCAATAGCGGGAATGGCAGAGCTAATTTATTTTTACTTGATGAAATATTTAAAGGAACCAATACTATCGAGCGTATTTCAGCTGGTAAAGCCGTTCTGTCGGAATTATCATTGAACGATAATATCGTATTTGTGTCAACTCACGACATAGAATTAGCCAATCTGTTAAAGCACGAGTATGAGTTGTATCATTTCAGCGAAAAAATAGATGACAAGGCTATTGATTTCGACTATAAACTGAAGGAAGGAAAATTAAAAAATAGGAATGCTATCAGAATTCTTCAGATAAATGATTATCCCGAAAATATAATCAAGGAAGCAATAGAGTTGTCAAATGTGTTAGAAAGTACTGTTTAATTAAATTAAACCACAATCGTATGAACTTAAATAACTTTACAATAAAGTCGCAGGAAGCCATACAGGAGGCTCAGAATCTTGCTACTACAAATAACAACCAGGCCATTGAGAACGGACATATTTTAAAAGCCATTTTTAATGTGGATGAGAATGTGGTTACTTACTTGTTAAAAAAACTGGAAGTAAATACATCTGTACTTATTAAAAC
>JANYAP010000172.1 GCA_025361285.1 Bacteroidales bacterium
GATCCATCTATTTTTTCCCTCAATATTTTGGCTGCAAAGATATTTAAATCGGTGTAATAAATACAACTTAAATTTCGATGGTGCAGCTTTCGTTTAAACACGTTTTCAATACAATGCCGCACTTAAATATATCCACTAAGGTGTTATAGGCTATTCTTTTTACAGTCATCATTGTGTATCTCCCAAAAAAAATGTAGGTTTGAAATAACAATAAATTTACTATCTCATGGAAATCGCAACTTTTTTGCTTGTTATAATCCTCATTATTATTGTATTAACTCATAACTCTAGCCTCAATCATAAAATTGACAGGCTTGGTCGCGAAATTTCTAATTTACGGAATGTAGTTCAAAAACCCGACAATGCGATTAGCAAACCCATTATTACGCCAGTTAGCAAAATGGAAGATTATACACCAACAAAAAATGGTGGCATTAATTTGATAACTGAACATGAGCCAATGGCAACTATATATGAAAAGCCAAAAGTGGAAGTTAAACCAAAAGCAGACACCCTTAGTAAACCCATACAGCCATATATAAAACCTGAGGCGACTTCACAATATAAGAAAGTTGAGAAATCAAAAACAGTTTTTGATATTGAAAAATTCATTGGCGAAAACCTCATAAGCAAAATTGGAATTATAATTTTAGTTCTTGGCATTGGTTACTTTGTAAAGTATGCTATCGACCAAAATTGGATAAATGAGTATGGGCGTGTTGCCATAGGTTTGCTCACTGGTGGAGGTTTGGTCGCCATTGGTTATCGGATGCGCAAGGAATACTCAACCTTTTCGTCGCTGCTTACTGGAGGAGGCTTTGCGGTATTTTATTTTACAATTGCAATAGCTTTTCATCAATATCACCTATTTAGCCAGGCATCGGCATTTGTAATATTGGTGATAATAACAATATTCTCGGTAATTCTATCCTTAGCTTATAACAAAAAGGAGCTTGCTATTTTCTCGCAATTGGGCGGATATGCAGCACCCTTTATGGTTAGCACTGGCGAAGGCAATTACATCGTTTTGTTTACGTATTTATTAATTCTTAATACAGGACTTATAGCTTTGGCATATTACAAGCGATGGTTAATTCTTAACATAATTGCATATGTGTTTACCGTAATCTTATTCTCGAGTTGGCTTACCAACACGTTCTATTTCAAGGCAAATCCTCCATATATTGGGGCTCTTGTATTCGCATCAATTTTTTATCTGGTATTTTTTGTGGTAAATATCCTAAACAATTTGAAAGAAAAAATGCCTTTACGAGGAATAGAAATTGGTATGATTATTTCGAATAATTTGTTTTACTTTTTAGCAGGTTTGGCTATACTCAATAATTTTCATGATGGAGCATACAAAGGTCTATTTTCCTTATTTGCAGGTATTTACAATTTTATTTGGGTATTTACTTTGTATAAAAATCAGCAAATCGACAAAAATTTACTTTACCTTCTCATAGGATTGGTAATGAGTTATATAAGCTTATCGATACCTATTCAACTTAATGGGCATTCAATTACATTATTTTGGACTGCCGAGTTTGTTATTCTTCTTTGGTTATCAAATGTTTCGGGAATTAAAATGCTTAAAATTGGACATCTTATTATCTTAATTTTAGCAATAATTAGTTTAATAATGGACTGGTTTACTGATTATTCCAATAGTATTAATATATTGCCAATAATTTTAAACCGAGCATTTATAACTGGCGTAGTGGCCATAGCGGGCTTTTTAACGGTTTCACTTATGTTGACAAAAGAAAAGGAAGAAAATTTGATAAAATACTTTATCGATGTAAAGGATTACTTATCAATACTTTTCATACTAATTATTTTCACAAGTTATTTGGTAATGTATCTCGAACTTCAGTATCAAATGAACGTACATTTTCCATCGTTCGCTTTTCGATTGTCGGTTTATGGCGTGTTTAATTATATGTTTCTTTTTGCACTTTTAGCAATCAGCGTTAAAAATGACTCGAAACAGTTTTTAAGACCTCTTTTTTGGATATCGACAATTATGCTAATAGTGTATATTGCTATTTATCAGATAAATGTGATGCAAATGCGCGAGTTTTACACCCTTAATATCTCGGTAACGTTGGCAAATTTTAATTTTCACTACGTGGCGTATTTGTTTATAGTTCCTACTGTTATAATTATATATAATCTTAAAAACAAGATAGTTGCTACCAATATTTTTTTGTCGAAATTGTTTAACTGGTTTCTTACGTTCTTTATAATATTTGTATTAAGCTCCGAATTAGATAATATTGTTGTACTAATTGCAGCAACCACAACCGAATCGATATATGATTTATTAAGGATATGCCATAAAGTTGGTTACCCAATACTTTGGGGTATATGCGCATTTATACTGATGATATGGGGGTTGAAAAAGAAACTAAAAGACCATCGGATAATTTCACTTGGTATATTTACTTTAATCATTATCAAACTTTTCCTTTTCGACGTTTGGAATATGAATGAAGGTGGGAGAATTGCTTCGTTCATATTTCTTGGGGTAATACTTTTAATAGTTTCATTTCTTTATCAGAAATTGAAAAAGTTTATTTTGGATGAACCCGAAAATACTAAATAAACAATGTAATTATTTGATCAACCAGTTATAATGATGAAAATAATAACGTTCTCGCTTTCAATACTTTTTGTGTTTAATGTTGCTATTGGTAACGCTAATGACTTTAAGTGGAAAACCTTAATTGACAGTGTTTTGGATAACGGATTTCATAAAATAATTCTTTCGCCTGATGTGCTGTCGGGAACAGAAACTGACTGCTCCGACTTGCGTATTTATGATTCGAAACATAACGAAGTGCCTTATATACTGCGAATTGAAAATAGAGAAACTGAATCGTTATTCTTTAAAGTATATAAAATATTAGAAAACAATTACTTATCTAAAAAGGCAATTACACGAATTGTTGTTCATAATCAGAACAAAGCAATAATTGCAAGTTTGGTTTTGAAAATTAGGAACACAAATATAGTTAAGGAAATAACACTTAAAGGAAGTGATAATCAGCTAAATTGGTTTATTATCGAGAATAAGTACAAGGTTCTTTTATCTCATGCTGTCGATAAAACTTTCGAATATACAACAATCGATTTTCCAAATAGTAATTACGAATATTTTGAAATAACTCTGAACGATAAACGGAAAGATCCACTTCAAGTGATGGACGTTGGGTATTTTGATTCGGAAATTTACAAAGGAGCTTATTCCAAAATACCTAAACCAACACTTATTCAATACGATAGTAGTAAAATTAAAAAAAGCTTTATTTTTCTTAAATACAGTAAGTCGCACATAATTAACCAATTAGAACTTAGAGTTGAAGGTCCTGTTTATTACCTACGCAAGTGCAATATAGGGCTTTATAAATATTCGAATAAAAAACGCTACTTCGAAATTATTGCATCCGACGAAATATCCTCGGAAAGGTCAACAATATTTAGCTTTAACAATCTTAAAACAAGCGAATTAGTTATTGAAATAGATAATGCCGACAATGTTCCTCTAAAAATTGTAGCTGCCGAAACCTATCAATTATCGCGATATTTAATAGCAAATTTAAAGACTGAGGATACCTATGAATTATTTTGGGGCAATGAGAAGCTGTCATTGCCAAATTACGACATACGATATTTTACAGAGAAGATTAATAGCAACATACCCGTACTTAACACAAAAGCAATAATTTCCCTACCTAAATCAAAACCTGCATCTACAACGGTTTTTTTTTCGAAGGCGGTCATTTGGATTGCTATAGTTGCAGTAATTCTATTATTGGGGTATTTAACTTTAAAAATAACTCGCGAAATTCGCCAAAGTAACCAAACTTAGCCATTCAACTCCAGCCACCTATCGGTTTTTGCATCTAACATTTTCATTATATCGCCTATACGATTCGATTTTGTTACTAATTCCTCCGAATTTAGTTTCCCTGAGCTTATATCAATCTCGAGCTCAGTCTTTTCGGCTTCTAGGCTCGCCATATCCAAATCAATCTGCTCCAATTCCTTCTTTTCTTTGTACGACAGTTTTTTATTAACGTCACTATCGCTCTGTTTAACAATGGTTTGTACGGATTTTGGCTTTTCAATGGCGCGCTGTCGTTTGTCCTCAATTTCAGTTTGTTTTTGCGATGCTCGATAGTCGCTGTAATTGCCTGGGAAATCGTACACGTTGCCATCGCCTTCGAATATAAAAAGGTGATCGACAAGCTTATCCATAAAAAACCGATCGTGCGACACAATAATTAAACATCCTCCAAAATTGGCAAGATATTCCTCGAGCACATTCAACGTCATAATATCCAAGTCGTTGGTAGGTTCGTCGAGAATTAAAAAGTTCGGATTTTTCATCAAAATCGTCATCAAATAAAGCCTTCGGCGTTCGCCACCACTTAACTTTTCAACAGGCACGTAATGCATTTCGGGCGGAAACAGAAAGTATGTAAGAAACTGTGTTACTGCCATCTGTTTGCCGTCGCCAAGCGTAACAACATCGGCAATTTCCTTAACAATGTCAATAACACGCTGTTGCGGCTGAAACTGAATGCCAAGTTGTTGATAAAAACCGTAAACCACAGTTTCGCCAGTATCTATTTTTCCTGTGTCGTGTGCAAGTTTCTGTGTAATTAAATTCAGAAACGTACTCTTTCCCACACCATTACGACCAATTATCCCCATCTTTTCGAATCGCGAAAAAGTGTATGTAAAATCTTTCAACATTACTAAATCGCCAAAACTTTTGGAAACATTCTCCATTACTAGAATCTTATTTCCTAATCGTGAGGACTTTACATTAAACTCAACTTGTTTTTCGTTTCTTTTGTATTCCGATTGTTCTTTTAAATTGTAAAACGCATCTATACGGTATTTAGCCTTAGTGCTACGTGCTTTTGGCATTCGGCGCATCCAATCAAGTTCCTTTCTCAACAAATTTTGCGCTTTCTCGGTAACGAGATTTTTATTAAAAAGGCGTTCGTCGCGTTTTTCGAGAAAATATGAGTAATTGCCTTTATATGAATAAGCTAGCTTTTCGTCAATTTCAATAATCTCGTTACATACGCGATCGAGAAAATACCTGTCGTGCGTTACCATTAACAACGTAATTTGGGTTTTCGACATGTATTCCTCAAGCCATTCAATCATGTCTAAATCGAGGTGATTGGTAGGTTCGTCGAGGATTAAAAAATCGGGTTCGTTAATTAGTGCAACTGCCAAAGCAAGTCGTTTAACCTGTCCGCCCGACAGTTTTGCAACCGACTGATCCACATCATTTAGCTTCAATACGGAAAGCATCTGCTTTATTTTCACGTCAAAATCCCAAGCGTTGTAGAAATCCATTTTGGCAATAGCTACTTCTAAAAGCCGTTTATTGGGCGAATGGAGCGCTACCTCGTATTCCCTAACGGCATCCATCAATTCGCCTGGCGAGCCATAAGCAGCCTGAAAAACCGTTAACTTAGGGTTAAACTGTGGATCCTGTTCCAAATATCCAACTTTTATATCCTTATTTATATAGAAACTGCCAGCATCGAAACTATCCTTTCCTGTAAAAATGTTAAGAAGTGTGGTTTTGCCCGTTCCGTTCTTAGCTATTAACGCTATTTTCTGACCCTCGTTAACCACAAATGTGAGATTTTCGAATAACTCTATATCGCCGTAAGACTTCGACGCGTTTTCGACCAACAAATAAGTACTCATGAATAGTTTTTAAAGAAGTTGCAAAGGTAAGCTTAAATGGCAAATTAGAGATGAGGAAATGACAAATGTGGAAATGAGAAAATGAAGAAATAAGAAAATGACAAATGACAAATGAGAAGATGACAAATGATGGATGTAAAACCTACATTTTCATAATTATTTTTTCTATAATGTTTGGAAAATGTTTATGCTCAAGCTCGTGAACCTTCGACGCCAACGAATTTGCATCGTCGGTGAGCTCTACAGCGCATTTTGCTTGAAAAATAATATCGCCTTCATCGTAACGTTCATTAACATAGTGTATTGTAATACCCGAAAATGGTTCGTGGTTAGCTATTATGACCTTATGAACATTGTCGCCATACATACCTTTACCACCATATTTAGGTAGAAGCGCAGGATGAATATTGATAATACGGTTTGGAAACATCCGAATTATATTGGCTGGCACCAACCAAAGAAACCCAGCCAGCACAATTAAATCGATTTTTTTATCGGAAAGTATATTTAAAATATTGTCCGAATTATAGAATTCATCACGGTTAAAGCTTATTGAAGGTATATTTAAATTTCGAGCTCGTTCAATAACAAAAGCATCAATTTTATTGGTAAAAACCGTATCTACCTCAGCAATAGCACTTTTAGTAAAATGCTCAATTATTTTTTGAGCATTCGAACCGGAACCTGAAGCAAAAATTGCAATTTTTTTCATGAAAATTTAAAAATTAAGATTTAAAGATACTATTATATATCAAAAAGTTATATATATCAAAGTGCAAAAAAAGCATATTTTCGTCAAAAAAACATATATGAATCCGTTTTTTAGTTTGATAATTTTGAAGAAATGCATTCCTTTGCACAGTCAAAAAATTATACAAATTATAATCATTAATTAACTAAATTTTAAGAGTATGTCTGATATTGCATCAAGAGTAAAAGCTATCATCGTGGACAAGTTAGGCGTTGACGAAGCTGAAGTAACACCAGAAGCAAGCTTCACCAATGATTTGGGTGCCGATTCTCTTGACACTGTTGAATTAATTATGGAGTTTGAAAAGGAATTCAGTATTGGTATTCCTGATGATCAAGCAGAAAACATTGGAACTGTTGGCGACGCAATTAAATATATTGAGGCCAACGCGAAGTAATTTGTTTTAAACCAGAAAACTATTTTATGCAATTAAAACGAGCAGTTGTAACAGGTCTTGGAGCTATTACGCCTATTGGTAGTACTTTGCCAGATTATTGGAATGGATTAATCAATGGGGAAAGTGGTTCGGAGCTTATTACTCGTTTTGATGCGTCGAAATTTAAAACAAGGTTTGCTTGCGAGGTAAAGAATTTTGACCCCAACACATATTTCGACCGTAAAGAGGCGAAGAAATTCGATCTCTACACCATGTTTGCCATGGTTGCGGCCGATGAAGCATTATTAAACTCTGGTCTTAATCTGGATAAGATTAACAAGGAGAAAGCTGGTGTTATTTGGGCGTCGGGAATTGGTGGCATCGACACCTTTTTTCAGGAATTAAGAGGCTATTTCGCTGGAGATGGAACTCCGCGTTTTAGCCCTTTCTTCATTCCTAGAATGATTTCGGATATTGCGGCTGGTCATATTTCTATGAAGTATGAGTTTAAAGGTCCCAATTTTAGCACTGTTTCAGCATGTGCCTCAGCATCAAACGCTATTATCGACGCATTCAATTACATTCGCTTAGGCAAGGCCGATATCTTCATTTGTGGAGGTTCGGAAGCTGCTATTAGCGAACCAGGCGTAGGTGGTTTCAATGGATTACAAGCACTATCCACAAATAACGATAACTACAAAACAGCATCGAGGCCTTTCGATAAGGAACGCGATGGATTTGTAATTGGCGAAGGATCAGGAGCTTTAGTAGTTGAAGAATATGAACATGCAATAGCTCGCGGAGCAACCATTTATGCCGAAATTGTTGGCGGTGGTATGTCGGCAGATGCATATCATATGACAGCCCCACATCCCGAAGGAGATGGAGCCGCACGAGTAATGGCTTGTGCATTAGAAGATGCAGAGTTAAAAATTACCGACATTGATTATATCAATGTTCATGGTACTTCTACTCCACTTGGAGATATTGCCGAAACGAAGGCAATTAAAAGAATTTTCGGCGAACACGCTTATAAGCTGAATATCAGCGCTACAAAATCGATGACTGGTCACCTCCTAGGAGCTGCTGGCGCGGTTGAAGGCATAGCTGCTATTCTAGCAATAAAAAATGATATAGTGCCTCCTACAATAAATCACGTTACAAACGATGAGGAAATTGACAATGCGTTGAATTTTACATTTGGTAAAGCTCAAAAGCGCACTATTAACTACGCTATGAGTAACACTTTTGGTTTCGGCGGTCATAATACTTCGGTTGTATTCAAAAAATTCGTATAACACTTTGATACAGCATTTTATTAATCCTATAAAACTTCTTATTAGTCCTAATAAGAAGTTTTATTTGCTTATACAAAGTCATCTTAAAATTACCCCTAACCACATTAAGTTCTACGAAATAGCCTTTCTCCATAGGTCGGCTTCGATAGTTTTCTCCGATGGAACATTGGTTAATAACGAGCGACTGGAATTTTTGGGCGATGCCATCCTCGATGCCGTAATTGCCGACTACCTATTTAAAAAATTCCCTCGCAAAAAGGAGGGTTTTCTTACCCAAATGCGCTCGAAAATTGTTAAGCGCTCTCATCTCGACATACTTGCCCGAAACCTTGGTATCGATTATTTAATTGTTTCGAACACAAGCCACAACGCCAATGCAAAATATATGTATGGCGATGCTTTTGAGGCACTTATAGGTGCAATTTATATGGATAAAGGATTCGATAAAACACGTAAGTATATTGTTAATTACATACTTAAGAATTTTGTTAATCTCAATGAATTAATAGAAAAAGAAACCGACTTTAAGAGTCGAATAATTGAATGGGGGCAGAAAAATAAAGTCATTCTTATTTTCGAGTCGGTTGAGGAATATACGCAGTTCGAACGTGCACCATCGTTTGTGTCGCACATAAAAATAAGTTCTCAAATAATTGGTGAAGGCGTAGGTAAATCGAAAAAGGAATCGGAGCAAAATGCATCGGAACAGGCATTTAACAATGTTACTGCCGAGGGTTTTGTGGTAAACAGCGAATCTGTTACCTCTAAATAACTATAAACCAAGGCTTTCATGGGCAAAAAGAATGTTCATAAGCTCTCACCCGAATTGGAACCAACATATTCGTTGTTGGGCATTTCGTCTCACGAAAACGATTATAGAATATCGTGGGCTTTAAATGAGCATGTTGGCATGCACTTTGCTAAAACTGATAATCACAACTTCTTACACCCCAAATTCGCTGAAACGCTAGTTTTTACTCAGTATGTTTATGTCGACGATGCTGATTATCGCACGTTTCGATTGGTTTCGAATCGGTGCGATAATGGTTTTCTACTGGATGAATATAAAAATATCGATTTCTGGTTATTGTTCGATACTTTCGAGAAACCTCAATTACAGACACTTGTAACAAAAATCAGAGCAATTCAGTTTGTTTCGGCCGTTTTTTCGATGGATTTAGAAAAGCTGAAGAATAAAAACCGACTTTTTTAAAACAAAAAAGGCAGTCTCTCGACTACCTTTCCTGAACTACTAACCAATTAAACCAAAATCAATGAAAACACTACTTTGAATAATTAAACGTACCTACAAACATAATATATTGAATGAATTAAGAACCAAGAACCAAGAACTGAGAACCAAGATGTGATAGACTGTAATCATATAACAATTTTTTCGTTAAGTCGACATAATAGTTTGATGAAACAAACATACTTCATTTTTAAGTTAACGAATATTAACGAACGTTAAAGATTGTTAAATTGTTACGTGGCTTTGCGGCGACTGTTATCTTTGTATTGAAATGAAAAAAAGGCGAATTTCGATATTAATAGGTCTTATAAGCACAGCAGTATTAGGTTTAATATTGGTTCAAGGGCTTTGGATACGGCAAGCATATCAAATTAAGGAGCAGCAATTACGGCAAACTGTAAATAATTCAATTGCTTCTATATCAGAATTATTGCAGCAAAACGAAGCTATGCATCAGGTTTTGAGAGAAATAGACTCGGTTAACGACAACGGACTGATTCCTCAAACGCAAAACCAGCTATTACCCGAATATTCTAATTCAAGCAACAATAGCGACGACCGCATTATTGCTGGCGTGCAATATAATTCACAAGTTACCATAACCTCTCAAAGTGGCGGGTCGTTGGATTCGGTTTGGTACCGAAACGAGATACATACCGAGTATCAGTCTCAAAATGTGTATGTTAAGCGAAAACTTCAAAATAAAATTTCAAAAAAAACTCTCGACAAGAAAGAGTTGGTTGATAGGGTTGTACAAAATATGTATAAAACTCCGCTGAAATTTCAGGAGCGTATTACACCCAAAACTTTTCAGGAATTGGTGCGTACCGAACTGAATAACAATGGAGTACTACTACCGTTCGAATACGCTGTGCTAGACGATAGACGTGATGTTGTGATGGCATCGGCCGCTTTTTCCGATAAAACTAAATCGAACCTATATGCTGGCCGACTTAAATCGAGCGATATGTTAGCGTCGCCTAATTTGGTGGTGTTGTACTTTCCAACAGAAATGCACTATTTGATGAAATCGTTGGGTTTTATGGGTACATCGTCGTTGCTGCTTACATTAGTAATCTTATTTACATTTGGTTACACTATTTTTGTTGTTCTGCGCCAAAAAAAATTGTCGGAAATACGCAACGATTTTGTTAATAACATGACACACGAACTGAAGACACCAATATCAACTATTTCGCTTGCATCGCAAATGCTTCACGACCAGACTATTCCCAACGAAATGAAAAATTACGATCATCTTTCGAAAGTAATACTCGACGAAAGTAAACGATTGAGTTATCAGGTGGAAAAGGTGTTGCAAGCGGCTATTTTCGAAAAGGGCAATATGGATTTGAAAATTCGCCGAACCGATGTTCACGAATTAATGAATAATGTGGTCCGAAATTTTATAATCCAAGTTAAAAACCGTAACGGACAGATAATTAAAAACTTCGATGCTGAGTTCTCAGTCGTAAATGTCGATGAGGTTCACTTCGCAAATGTGTTGCTTAACCTTCTCGACAATGCTATAAAATATAGCAAAGGCGAGCCATATATTTCGGTAACCACATTAAACAAAAAGAATGGAATTGCTATAATTGTGGAAGATAAGGGAATAGGAATTAGTAAGGAAAACCAAAAACGAATATTCGAAAAGTTTTATCGCGTACCTACTGGTAACGTGCACAATGTGAAAGGGTTTGGGTTAGGATTGAGCTACGTTAAAAAAGTAGTTGAAGGGCATAACGGAAAAATTTCCATTGAAAGCGAACCGAATGTAGGTACCAAATTTGAAATATTTATACCGATTATTAAAGAAAATGAATAAGATATGAATAATAAACTTCGCATTTTGCTTGCCGAGGACGACGAAAACTTGGGTATTCTTTTAAAGGAATACTTGAAGGCTAAAAATTACGAAACCGACCTTTTACCCGATGGCGAAAAAGCCTTTTTAAGCTTTCAACGAAATGTTTACGATTTGTGCATTTTCGATGTTATGATGCCCATTAAGGATGGGTTTACTTTGGCCAAAGAGATAAGGGAAACTAATAAAACCATACCTATCATTTTTCTTACAGCAAAATCGCTTAAAGATGATGTATTACAGGGGTTTAAGTTGGGTGGCGACGATTATATTACAAAGCCATTTAGCATGGAAGAGCTTTTGTTTCGCATCGAAGCTATTTTAAGGCGTACACAATCCGAGTCAAAGCTCAGTGGACAAAGCATTTACAAGCTCGGAAAATACACCTTCGATATTCAAAAACAGTCGTTGTTTTCGGTGGATAATACTCACAAACTTACCACAAAGGAAACAGAGTTACTTAAACTATTGTGCGACAATATGAACGATGTTCTGGAACGCAATTACGCGCTTAAAACTATATGGATAGACGATAGTTATTTTAACGCTCGCAGTATGGATGTGTATATCACCAAGTTACGCAAATACCTAAAAGACGAGCCAGATATTGAAATATTAAACGTTCACGGTAAAGGTTTTAAGTTGCTAGGGTAGGGAATTTTATTAAATTTGTACACGAAACCAATAAGTTAGGCAGAAACACGAAAACTAATATTTTTTGAATGAGAATAACTATTACATTACTAATAATTTGGCTAATAATTGTTCCAATTGCTAGCCAACAGGTTAGAATAAGTGTATTTAACGAAACGCCGGTTAAAAGCGTTGTTATAAGCTCGTTAAAAGGCAATTACGAGATTTATTGCGACGATAATTTTTTGCAAGAGTTAAAACCAACGGAGGTTATTTATATTTCGCTCATTAATAATAATTTAGCCGTCAGAAATTCAAAGGAACTAGTTGGTGTTTTCTCGTCGGTACGTTTTCACGAAGTCGATTCCAATTCGGTGATACGGTTAAATTTGATTTCACCAAACGCAATAGTTCGCCAATTCGATGGTAATATGAAAGTTACAGTAGCATATAACCGATTATTATTAATTAACGAAATTGATTGCGACAAATATATTGCCGGAGTTGTTGAAGCTGAATCGGGGTCCACGGCTGATGCTGAGTTCTATAAGGCGCAATCGATATTGGCACGAACATATTTATACGGTCATTATTATAGGCACGAAACCGAAGGTTTTCAGCTGTGCGATGCAGTTCATTGTCAGGCATATAATGGCCGATCGGTACGAAACCCTGTTATTGTGCAGGCAACGAAAGCAACGTCGGGAATGGTTGTGGTTGGTGCCGATTCATCATTTATTACCGCTGTTTTTCATGCTAATTGCGGTGGGCAAACCGTATCGGCATCGAATGCATGGCTTAGCGAAAGGGCATATTTACAGCCAGTTAAAGATCCGTTTTGTCAAAATTCTTCGTCGGCGCATTGGTCGAAAAAGGTGTCATTATACGAGTGGAAAACATATTTGAAAGGTCACGGGGTAAAAATAAAATCGGGTGTAGCAGCAGGTTCGTTCGATTGCTCGCAAATAAACAGAAAACAATTTTACCGCGTGCTAGCCGATTCGGTGCCTACAAAGCAAATTCGATCGGACTTTCAATTAAAATCTACATTTTTCTCGGTGATTGCCACCGAAACCGATGTTACTATTAATGGTAGAGGGTTCGGGCACGGCGTTGGGTTATGCCAGGAAGGTGCAATACAAATGGCTAAAATAGGCTATAAATGCAACGATATTTTAGCTTATTATTATAAAGATATACGTGTTGTAAAGTATTCGCAGGTGATGGGTGTTTTTGTTAAGTAATATGTTTCCCTCTATTTCTTCCAATTAACTAAATAGATACCAAACAAAACCACAAAAGCCCCCGATACTTCTATCCACGAAAGGTATTCGCCCAAAATAGGTATCGAAAGAAGTGCGGTAAATACCGATTGGCTTAATAAACTTACCGATGCGATAGTTGGTTTTATATAGCCAAGTGCGTAATTTATTGCTAACCAGCCTCCTAACTGTGAAATAAGTCCTAGCCCTATCAAATACATCCACGATTGAGTACTAAAGCCTGTTAGTGGCGTTTTTGCAACGACACAAATAATAAGCAGCACTATAGAGCTTACAAGCATTGAAATTGCGGTAAACGAAACTGTATCGAGCGACGTGCGCCCTTTACGGGTAATTAGCAGATATACAGCATAAAACCCACTAGCACCTATTGCAAGAAAATGCCCAAGGCTAAGTTTCGATTCATATATTTTTTCGATACCTACAATAATTACTACACCAGCCAATGCCACGAAGGTGCCTATCCAAAATACTCGTTTAGGTTTTTCTTTAAGAAATATAATTGCTCCAATACCCACCCAAACTGGTGCTAAGTTAGCTAAAAGTGTTGATATGGCAGCTTTTGAAAGCATAATAGATACGTTCCACAAAGCAATATCGCAGGCAAAAATAAAACCACAAGCAATAGCAATTTTAACTGAATGCCAGTCGTTAATTGGCTTGCGCATAAAAATCCATAATGGAATAATTCCAACAAACCCAATAAACATGCGGTAGAACCCCGATCCTAAACCCGAAATATTTGCAAGTTTTACAAATACTGCCGACCACGAAATGCATAAAATACCGAACAGCATTACAAGGTAGTAAATCCAAGTTTTCGATATGGTTCTTATCATTCTGTGTGGGTATTTATATAGCAAAGAAAGCAAAAACAACGCTTCGAAATGGATAGAAATTGTTAAATTTTGCGTTATATTAATCCGCTTATACTCACAATGTGTTGGCTGTGAAATAGCTCAACGATATTTCGGCATAATTATATTTTACGCTAGCGTTTAAAAGTGCTGTGTAAAAACTCTTTATATTTATTTTGGCGCGAATGTAGTTCTCGGAATGCGAATAACCACAATTATAGGCAGTTGCGTAAAAGACGAGTTTTTCAGTTATGGAATTAAAATGCAAATGTCGATACTTTTTGTCCATAATTTCCACAAACCATACCAAGTATATAACCTGCCAATCAATCGACTTTAGTCGCTTTACTCTTTCGAGCCTTGAAGATTGTGTGTGTGAAATATCAATTGAATTTGCAGTTTTATTGTTAAGCAAACGCTTCGCATCTTTCTCAACTAGCTCTGCAAAAGTGGGTTTCATTTGAAAATTACCTATCGAAAAATTAGCATACAAAGCGCCATACTGAACATAAAGTGTAAAAAGAGCTTCAACTTCAATAAAATTTTGTATTGTCGAAAACCGTATTAATTCGGGGAACACAATAGCCAAGGCAAATTTCGAATCGATTGCGTATGAGGATAGAGAATCGGAAATCCATGGTCTGGAAGTTATAAAAAGCTGAGCATCGGTATATTTGTCGCCAAAAACATTTTTGTAATCAACGTAAAAATGGCGTATTTGCCCGTTTAAAACGATTGGCAAAAGCGCCCCAATTAGAACAATGCAAACAATATATGCTCTATATTTCTCTGTAATAGAGTACCAAATCTTTTTCATTTTCTAACGATATCCATTTCAAAAATACCTTACCATCATTTTCAAAAGTAGCCGTTTCCATTGGGTATGAATAAGCTTTTCCATCGCTGAAAAATATTTTATCGTACGATGTAATTGCGTAACGCTTACCATCTTGCGAAAGCCAAATATTGCAGTTATTTAAATCGGTGTTTTCGAATGTTTTAACTTGGTTTCCGTTAATGTATAACGTGTTGTCTAAAGTCATAATCCAATTATCACCTCCAGTTTTTGTAAATGCCGGATTGTTGGAAGATAAAGCTGAAGGTTCGTAAGGTCCAAGTTTCTTTCCTCCCGACACATAAACGTAAGATTTTGGTGGAACAGCCTGCTTTTTCAAGTCTTCTTGTTTTTGAGCAAACGCAATTAATTCTTGCTGAGTCATTTTCGAAAAATCCATTTTCAAAATCGATGGGTCAAAAGCCTCTCTTTCTTTCAAAGCAAACACATATCGTTTACCTACTGGGCTCATATAAATCGTTTCTACATCGCCATTTAGTTCGGTTTTAGTACCCTCGGAGGTTATCAATGTCGATTTCATTTGAATATCCATAGCAATGGCCACAAAGCCCGTTTTATCGGAATATGCATTATAATTTGTGATATACTGATATGGACCGAAGGTTTTGCCTTTAAATTCTATAACATATTGTCCTGTTTCATTTAATGTAATCCCTTCGGTTTGGTTAGCGTTTTGCGCTGGCTTAAATACCGAGCATTTTTCGTCGCTATCTCGTCCCTGTTCGCACGGTTTTAGCATTGAGTCATGGAGGCTAGTGTAAGGTCCCTTTCGCTTATCGTTTTCGTAAATGAAAAACTTGTTATTATGCCGAGTAACCAAATATAACTGGCTGTTATTTAGTGAAAGCATAAAGCAGCTCTCGGAATTCATTATCGACTCGCCATCTTGAAGTGTGGCAAGCACGGTTCGCGAAAGCGAAGTAGCAATCGACTGGCTATATGTATTTGATGCTAATGCGAGTAATGCGAATAATGGTAATAATGTAGTAATTATGTAAGTTTTCATATTTGCAAAATTGTTTAAATAAAGAAGCCACAAAACCCAACCGCTTAACATGTTAGGCTTTGTGGCTCAATTGGTATATTGTAATTACGGTGTAATTAGGCTCGATGCCATTGATCCACCAATAATTATAGCCGCTAAAATGGCGGTTAATACCGCATATATAACTATTATAACAAGCAAGCTAACAATAAAGTAACCTGTGGTTTTATCTTCAGGAGCTTTCATTAAAGGGCTTATACCTAAATATAAAATATACAAGCCATAAATGCCAGCCAATATACCTAAAATAGCTAGTGCTGGAATTATATTTACTATACTTATTACCATCATTGGTGTGTACGAATAAACTACAAGCTGCATTGCTTTGCGGAAATCCTTTGTGCCACCAAAATTTGGAGCGAGTGCATCTATAATAAATGCCGACAGAAACGAACCTCCAACAAACGTAATATAAACAACAACAGCTTGTTTTATACCCCAACTTAGCGAAACAATTTTTCCGGCAAACGGTATCGACACTCCCACTAGCCCGTAACCTATAAGTGCTGCTACAGCAGGAATTAGAGCAAGCAACATAAGGTATGTTGTTACTAATTGAGTTACTTGGGTGTCCTCTTGTTCAATAACTGTCCATTCGTTTTTGGGCTCGATAATAATTTTCTTTACACGGTCAATTAAGTTCATAATAATAAGTTTTAGTGAAAGTTAAGAAATTATATATTGTTGTTTACATCGACGATTTTTTCACTTCGAAGCCTGCAGGCACCGAAAGTTTATCGGTTGGAATGGTTGTGTTTTCCTCGATTGAGATGGCTGTATAGAGTATCTTTCCAAATTGGCTGTCCTGATCTATTAACAAACAAACGTTGCTCCAGCCTGCGTATTTAACGGTATTCTTACCCGAAACTATCGAGAACGATTCGCAGTCTTTACCAGCAACGGTAACGTTAGGTAGTTGTTTGGCTTTATATTCTTTACCGGCTTTCGAAATTTCGTTCCAGTCGAATTTGTAGGCCACTCCACGGTAGCAATCGCCTTGGCTATATGCTATTTTGTCCTTGTATATTAGTGTGTATCGGGTTGTGCCATCGCACAACGACGATTCTTTAATCTGGTCGCCATCGTATTTTTCTTCGGCTTCCTTAGCGCCATAATCGTCGAAATAGAGCACAATTTTTTGTTTAACGCCCATTCCATTGCTTTCGAAAGTAACAATAGCCGATTTAATTTGATACTTTTTAGCTGCCATTACCGATGCATCGCCAGAAGTTGTAACCTCGTTTAAACTAGCAGTTGAATCGTTAACTGTTTCGCCCTTTTTGCCCGATGTTCCGCAGGCTACAAGCAATAATACAATAGTTAAAATGCCAAAAAAAGTTTTTGTGTTCATAGTTGTAGTATTAAATTGGTTTAATGTATATTGAATCAAAGTTAGTCAAGAATACTTTATTTCCAAATTAGTACTGTTTAGGGTTCGTTATTGTTCATCCTTTTTCGGATTAGCAATACTAACTTTCACTTTTCTACCGCCAAGGTCTTTATCATTCAATGCATCAACAGCGGCTTGCTCGTCGCTTTGGTTTTGCATTTCAATAAAACCGTACCCTTTAGCTCTTTTGGTTCTTTTGTCGATAATAACTTTTGTCGATTCAACTGGACCAAACTCCTGAAAAACGCCTACTAAGCTATATTCATCCATTGTGTAAGGAATGTTTCCAATGTAGATTGTCATATTTTGAAAAATTAAGAATTATACTTATAACCAAGTTACTAATTAATTTTCACATTCCGTATAAATATTGTGGAGTATTTATAGATAAAAAGTATGCAAATAGGTAAAAATGAGTAACAGCGCGTGCTAGGTATCAGGTTGAAGCTTAACAAATTCTAATAAGTGCATACATGGTTAATATTGAGAATCAAAAAATGTTACTTCTCCAGATTCAATATCATAAAGACCTCCAACAATGAGTATTCTGCCTTCTTTTTCCAGATTATTGAGTATTTGGCTTTGTTCCCTTATGTTTTTAAGCATTAAGGTAGCATTAAGAATGCATACATTCGTAACAAAAGTGTGGTTTCGCCCTGTTCTGTCAACCTTGGTGGTTACTTCTTTATCAATTGCAGGGCTTATTTTACTTAGTAAACCTGTTAAATGTCCTGTTTTAATGTTATTGCAAGCACTTATAATTGCACCACATTTGGTATGCCCCAAAACCATAATTATCTTCGAATTCTCAATACCACATGAATATTCCATACTACCAAGAATGTCTTCGTTTATTATATTTCCTGCAATTCTTATACTAAATATATCGCCCAAACCTTGATCAAATATAAGTTCAGCAGATGTTCGTGAATCTATACAACTTAAAATGGTTGCAAAAGGAAATTGGCCGTCAGATGTTTGATTAACTTGTGTTAGAAGATTTCTATCTAATTTCAGATTGTTCAGAAACCTTTCATTGCCCACTTTCAAATATTCAAGCGCCTTTTGGGGTGTTATTTTTTCTTGACTTTCTTTAGTATGTACCCACATTTCTATTTTATTGATTCATATTTATATACAGCTTTCTTTATTCTGTCCATTATTGCTATACCTAATCCTTCTTCAATAACAGGCTCAATAAATATTTGCGTTATATGTTTATCATCTTCCATAGCGTGAAGAGATGAAAAAAGATTGGCAGCAATTTCAAGTTGGTTGTTGTTTTGCGAAGTGAAAATTATCTTTTCACATTTTGGACTATTATCACAAGCGCCATGTAAAATTACACCCGATTTTTTGGGCAACTGCACTAGTTTTTCTTTCAATAAATACAATGGTTTGGTTGGCGAATAGTGGCTTTTTAATAACCCGGGTGCAGTTATTTTTTCCGATTTATTTGTATTAAATACGAATATTCCGTGTAATGCATCGTTTATTTCGTCAATTGTAATTTTACCCGGACGGAGTATTGTGCAGATATTTCCTTCAAGTGTAACGATGGTGGATTCGATACCAATTTTTGATTTGCCGCCATCTAATATAAAATCAACACCGGGGAGTTGTTTTTTTACATGCTTGGCACTAACAGGGCTTAGATTGCCGAATTTATTAGCACTTGGTGCCGCAATTGGGCATTTTGATGCTCGAATCAGATTTAATGCTATTTCGTTGTCGGGCATTCTGATACCAACTGTGGGTAAGCCCGATGTAACAATATCGGGAACTATATTGCTTTTAACTAATACAATTGTTAAAGGTCCGGGCCAAAACTTTTTGGCCAATTTCAAAACCAAATCCTTTGGCTTATTGGTAAGTGTTTTTAATTCGTCGTACGATGCAATATGAACTATCAGAGGGTCGAATGACGGGCGTTCTTTCAGTGCAAATATTTTAGCAACAGCAATCGGATTAAGGGCATTTGCACCTAATCCGTATACTGTTTCTGTTGGAAATGCTACCAGTCCACCTTCGTTTATAATCCGTGCAGCAGTTTGTATTTGGTTATTTTCCATTTACTAAATCACTGTCAGCCTGTTCTAATTCAGCCCTTTTTTTCTCCTGATATTCGGAAATTTTCATTTTAATATTCGGATTTGATAATCCAAGTATTTTGGCAGAAGCCAAGGCTGCGTTTTCTGGACTTAGTATTGTTAAAGGAGCAACACCCGATGGCATACGAACACTGGAAAAAATATCGCCACCTCCGAATTTGTCGCTATACGGTGGGCAGGCAATTACTGGGCAATGTGTTTGAGCATCGGTAAATCCGCTCAAGGCATTGCTCATACCAGCAATTGTAATAAACACTACATTCTCTTTTTCATATTGTTTTATAAGGTCGTAGCATTTAAGTGGAACTTTATGTGCCGAGGCTATTCTTGTAATATTTTCAATACCAAAGTTGTTTAGAGCACTCGTAATTTGTTTAGCCCAGTCAAGGTCGGCCTTCGACCCCATAATAATAATAACTTTACTCATTGTTGTTTGTTGTTAAAAATGAATACTGATAGTCCATTGGAATTATTTCCAAATAATCTTCCACACTGCCTCCTCTTAAACAAGTTTCTATAATACGACGCCCTGATGGGAGTAGTTCGGGAGTGAGGTATTTTTGCAATTCGGTTCTGAAGAAATCATATAATATTTCTGCACCAGCGTCATAACCCGATACTTCAACCTCAACTTGTTTATGTACTTGAAGGAAGCGAGAAGGTATTTTAGCACCCTCAATGGTAAGGTAATTAAGTTCAAAACCTAATAAAGGGCATCGTGCATATTGGTATTGGTCGCTACGAAGTTTCGCATTTCCTCTGCGGGTAAGGTATTCTCGCATTAGTAATTGAGGTTTAAACCCAACTTTCCATACGCCGATATGTTGGTTTGGCACAAGTGTATATCGGGTGCGCGGTGTATTAATAATTTGGTCGAGCAATAAATTGGCATGATTAATCATTTTACCGGTAGCGAAAGGCCAGTACGAACCTACTCCTTCGCTACCCATACCGCCACCATCAACAATACTTGGGTTTGCATGTCCGCGCGGAGAAACTAAACGCCACAACCAAGCTAAGGCGGGAGGTAAAATATGAAATAACCCTAAAATACCATAAGTCGGATTGTCCATAGAGCAAGGAGGGGTTCTTACTCCAAAACTTCTTATATCTACAGTAACTGGGTTACTAACAATATTTGGTACAATACTCCTTGGAACAATTACTCTTGGGTTTGGGCATCTTTTACCAGGGCTATCTTCAGTATGATCCCAGATAAGTGCTGTGCAATCGGGAGCCGATTTTATATTTAAAAATAATAGCGGTTCTTTAGGCTTAATTGTCAATTTTTCGAGAAAAGGCTCATCTCCATAATTGGTAATACCATCAACTCTTATAAACCAGGCATTTTCCGCATCTAAAACGGTAAGTTTTCCGTTATTTTTTTGAATTGAAGGATGGCACAAAGCCATGTCGTCTGTTACTGGATTAAACGAACAGAAAATAGGGAAATTAATTAATCTTTTTTCGCCCGTTAAGGTGTTTGAGCCAATTAAAACCTGACCATTCGCTTCTCGCACTATATTTTGAAGCATTTCGCTTTTTCCTCCGCCACTTGCACCTTCGTGCATGAAGGTAGTAATATTGTCGTAAGGGCTTACAACTTGAACTGTAGAGCAGTGTGCAGTAACCCAACCTTCTCTTTCCCCTTTGGTTAATAGAGCTCCATATAAACCTTTCTTGGCACTTGGTCCTGGATATAAATTGTATGAAAATATCTCGTGTAATACTTCAGAACGCTTGTGTACAACTATTTGCTTGCCATTAAAATGAGTGTGCCTGAAAGTTGGTGCTATATATATGGCCGAATCAATTAAAAACTCCTCAGGCAATTCGTCAATGGGTATTATTTGCTGAAGCATTGCAAGGCCCATTGCAAAAAAACCTGCGTTGGCAGGAGCAATTGCTATGCCGCCAGAGCCAATATTGTTTCTTCCTGCAAAATAAAAAAACACTGCCAAATCCTGCGATTGAAGCCAAGTGATGGTTTCGTTTCTTAACTTATTAAAACTGTAACCTAACTTTTCGTCAAAACGTTCCTTATCACTTGGCAAGTCATCTCCAATTAACATTGTGTCAGGGTCTCTGCGTCGCATGTATGCCTCGGTATAGTTTGCCGAAATTCCATTTGCAACCTTATGGATTATAGCCTCGGTAACTATTTCGTTATTAGGGAGTGTATATTTAACTTCGAAATAGTTGCTGTTTTCTCCATTTACTGCTGCAATCGCTAATTGTTTCACATTGTCGAACACTCTAAATGATTTACATCCACTAAGTATTACCGTAGCATCATCGGGCAAACCCACTTTTCTTTTCTCTAGAATTTTAAATAAATTACTCATATCTTAAATTTTTAAATAGTTGTAATCAAATATTTTGACGCATCTGATAGATTATTGCATATCATTGAGTTAACTGTTAATTCGTGCTTATGTTTATTTCCATGACCGCTTAACAGATAAATGGGAGTAACTCCTGTGTTAATTCCACACTCTGCATCCGATGGATGATCGCCAATGATAAACGACTTTGTTAAATCAACATTATACATCTGTGCGGCTTTGTTAAGGAAATATGGCTTTGGTTTCTTGCACTCGCAATTGTCTTCGGTTTTATGAGGACAGTAGAATGTATCGAGAATTGTAATTCCATGTGTTTTTAGAGTTTCTGAAATATATTTATTTACATCCTGCACTTCTGTTTCGGATACCAATCCTTTTGAAATGCCCGATTGGTTGGTAATTATAAATAATAAGAAATGCTTTTGTAAAAGTTCGAGTGCTTTAAACGTAAATGGGAAAAAAACTACGTCAGCAGTGTTACTAATATACCCATTATCCTTTATTATAGTTCCGTCTCTATCTAAAAATATTGCCGGATGCTTTGCCATATACTTTTATAATTTTGAACAAAGGTAGTATTTTTTACTTAATTAATTAAGCGCTACTTAATTTATTAATTATTAAAAACTTGCTGGTGATTGAATCCAAAGCATTTCGCTTAGTCCGTCATAATTATTTAGAATATCCTTTGACGCCTTGGCATTAAAGTAAATATTATCCCCTTGTTTTAAGAGATAAATTTTGCCTTCAATTTTAAATCTTATTTCACCAGAAATGATGTGGCAAAAAACTTGACCTTGAGAATTTGAAAAAAAAGTTTCGATACCCGATACTTTAGCAAAACGAACTAAATATGTGTCCATTTGTTTATTTATGTCATGCTGCGATAGCTGATAAAGTATTGTACCCGACTTATTTTGGTCGATATATTTCATTTCGTTCCGCAAAACCACGGGATTGGCAATCAATGTTTCATTCTCCCCAATTAGTTCTCCAACTGTAGTATGTAAGTGCTCCGCGATGCTTTTTAAAGTTATTATCGACGGGAAAGACTTCGATTTCTCAATTTGAGATAGGGCACTTGAACTTATGCCAACCTTGTCGGCAAGTTCGTTCAAATGAAGGTTTTGTATATCTCTTTTCTTTTTTATTCTTTCTCCAATACGATTCATATAAACAATTTTTTGGACAAAGATAGTATTTAATTAATTAAGTATTACTTCACATAATTTAAGTGATAAATTTCGCGTATAAGTATTAGTAAATATGTCAATTTCACATGTGTTTATCGGCGGTACGATTTTTTTACACTTGTTGCTATTGGTTTGGCTATAAAGCGGAGCTGTTTTCGAAGCATTTAACTGTCAATACAATACGCTTGCGAAGCTTGTAGATATGTAGGTGATATAAAACATTAAATTTGGTGATAAATATCATCGATAAATTGTTGAATAAATAATTGGAAATAAGAAAAAGAGTATTACATTTGACGAACACATAAATATTTTTGACGAAACAACTAAAAACTTTGACCAATGGCTTGGTTACTACTTTCACTTATTTCTTTTGCGTTTGTTGGATACTTTGTATCGGAAGCTCAGGAATTTGAAGATGAGTTTGAATGCACAGTTGAACAATAAGATATTTTTTATTTGATAGGCTCAATTAATACATATAAATCTCTTTATGAGTATGATATGTAATTAGTTGATTGTGAATATTTACCGATAACTATTTTAAAAATATTTTTCTCGCCATTTCGAGTACCGCACCCTCCTTAAGCGAATAACCTGATTGATAAACGGTTGTGAGTTTAGTTTTTTTCAATACAAAATTTACAAATATAGTCGCCAGCACTATCATGTCGCGCCTTACAGGTTCAAGTCCCTGCATTTGAGAGCGTTGTGCTATTGTTGATTGTATTAGCTTATTATGCAATTGGTTGTAAATATCGATTGGTAAAACGTGTATAGAATCGCCATCCGAATGCTCTATAAGTTGCTCGTTTATAAGCATTAACACAAAACTATCAAACGAACCCGATGCGCCTACAAAGACTTCGGGTTTATATTTTTGCACTTGCTCGAAAAGTTCGGTAAGTTGCTCATTTAAATACTGTTCAATCGATAAAATTTCGATTGGAGAGATAGGATCCGTTGGATGAAATTTTTCCATTAAACGCGCCATACCTAGCTTAAAGCTTCGTTTCCACATAATACCTTTATTGTTGGCAATAATAAATTCGTTGCTTCCGCCGCCAATATCGAGTACTATGAAGCACTTGTTAATAAATGGCAATGTATGTTTCACACCAGTGTAAATAAGTTCGGCTTCCTTATCGCCAGTAATTACCTTAACATCAAGGTTATAACGTTGCTTGAGAGCATTAGTAAATTCGTTGCCATTGGTGGCATCGCGTATTGCCGATGTAGCAAAGGCTAGCACATGATCGACCTTGTACGATTTCATTCGTTCGAAATGTCGCCCCACGGCATCGATACCGCGTTGGAAGGCTGTCTCGGTAATATACTTTTTGTTTATTCCTCCTTCGCCGAGTTTAACTCCTTCCTTGGTATTAAGCAATATTTTAAACTGGTTATTATCAATTATTTTTGCAATAAGCAAATTGAAAGTATTTGTTCCTAAATCAATTACAGCAATGTTCATGGGTAAAGTCGTAAGATTATAGTTGTAAGTCGTAAGAAAAAAGTACCAAGTACTAAGTATCAAGTAAATAGTACTAATTACTAAGGATGCAATTAAATAAGTTGCACAAATGTTTGAACTGCAAAACCATCAACGAAGGTAATCCATACAAGTATGCTGTAATTCCGACGCAGGTCGGAACCGAGTATACGAGCTCGCCAAAGGCAATCCCTAGCGATTTTCGTTTTATGGATCCCGACCTACGTCGGGATGACAGCGCCACTACTGCAATTCGACCTACATCGGAATGACACTTAATCGCATAACTTATTTCATTATAAAGTCTTAGTACTAATTACTTGGTACTAATTACTATTTACCTTTTTACCATTTTTCCCGATGCGTTTTAAGGCGTCTTCGAGCAATTCGTCGGGTTTAATGAAATTATATTTGCTCCAAAATGCCTCATCGTAAGGGCCTATTTTTTCGGTAAAAATGTCGGTTTCGCGCACGGTTTCGTTTCTGCTAATTTGTTTTATATTTATCGTATCGGTTTGTGTAATAACCATTTCGGCAACCGATTTAAATATTAAAGAGTGGATATTAAATCGTTTGTGCACCTTAATTTTCAATTCTTCGCGAATATGATTTAAATACCAACCACCATTTCGAAATGTGTAATTAACTAAGTATGTAGCTGTTATAGGCTTAACCTTAAAACCAAGTGGCGACTTGCGCACAAGCATCGACGTTGCGTTATCGATACCTTTTGGACTTAGCATAAAGTCGGCTCTAACAAAAGCCAAAGTTTGTCGGTCGATATATACCTTCCCTTTGTAAAGTGCATAAGGCAAATAATCCTTTTGATCGAACGAAATAATGTATGTTGAACGACCCTCTATGGTTGCTATTTCGTCGAGTTTGAAATCGTAAAAATTGAAATAATCGACTGAGATAAAGTTACTTGGATTTTTTGCAATATCCAGCGATAAACTATTGTATATACCTCCCTGAAACTTAACAACAACTGTATCCATTTTATGAATAAATGGGCTTTTGCGTGCTTTAAAAATTTTTACCCTGTCGTTTGAATAGCCATTATATTTAGCTTTATATATATGCAATATTGCTTCGGAAAGAACAACATAATTGCCGTTTTGTTGTATTGTTTCCCGATAAAAACCTGTAAGCATTTGCGTATTTGGGCTGTAATTGTGTGGAATTGCGTCTAAAGCTTCTTTTAACAATTCTTCGGGCTTTATTGGGCGAACTATTACTTCACGTATTTGTACATCAACTGGGGAAAGAGTTATAATATAATTAACCGATTGAAGATGTGCAATTTGATGGCCTTCCATGCGATAACCAATGCACGAGAAATAAATTGAGTCGTTATAGCAATTGTATGGAAGTTTTATAATAAACCTACCTTCAGCATTAGAAAGTGTTCCAATAGGTTGACTTTTAAGGAATACATAAGCGTACGAAACTGGTTCTTTGTTTGCATGGTTAATAATTTGACCTGCAAACTGAATGTAACTTACAGTATCATTGGGATATGAATAATTGTTAAAAGTTAAGTCGTTATTGCTAACACGCTTAACTATAACTATATTGTTTCCAACTTGTTTGTACAAAAGGTTGTTTAACAATAGAATACTGTCGAGAATAGTACTGAGAGGTTTGTTTTTAAAGACAAATGAGATGTTTTGTGTATTTACAATAATATCTGCATTATACGAAAATCCGCAATCCGCATTTTTTCGTAGCGTGTCGATAACCGATTCGAGTGGAAGGTTTTGAAACGAAAATGAATACTTTTTTTCGAGCACCGATGTTTGTGCCTGATTGGGAGGAGGCGAAAATGCAATGAAGCAAACTAATAATGCTAAATATTTTTTCCGAAACTTTATCATTTAGGACTTGTAAATAAATAATTTTGCACAAATATAAGAATGGGAAAACCATCCACAAAGGCAATCCTTAAAAGTATGCTGTCATTCCGACGCAGGTGGGAATCCATAAAAAAAACATACTAGGGATTGCCTTTGGCGAGCTCGTATACTCGGTTCCGACCTGCGTCGGAATGACACTAAATTGAATGATTTATTTTATTACAAAGCCTTATTGAGTTTCAGCAGCCCGCGCCACTAATTATATAGCCGTTATTGTGTTTATTAATCTCCAAATTTAAGGTTGTTTTTATTGTTTCCAAAATGTGTTCAAAATCTTGGTTTTTAAAATTGGCGTTTAACCTGCATTCATTTAAGTAGTTGCCTTCTAGTGTAATAGATTGTCGGTAAACCCTATTCAATGTATTTATTACGTATGGAAGTTCGGAATTTTTAAAAACTAAATTGTTGGTTCTCCAGGCAAAGTTGTTAACGTCCAAATAGTTAGTTTTAACGAGTTTGTTTTCCGATGCTCGGTAAACGCCTGTATTTCCGAGTGTTAATGTAATTGTATTGGTAATTGCCGATAACTGTACAGTACCTGTTTCTACAACTACCTGAACACTATCGGTTTTAGAGTATGCTGCTACGTTAAAGCTTGTGCCTAAAACTTTTACAAAGGCTTTCTCCGTTTGAATAACAAAAGGTACGTTCTTGTTTCGTAAAACTTCGAAAAAACCTTCGCCTGTAAGCTCAACAAGGCGTGTGTTACCAGTAAATATTTTAGGGTATTTAAGCGTTGAGCCTGCATTTAAATATACTTTAGTGCCATCGGGTAAAGTTATTGCATTAACAATCTTTTCGTTGCCCGTTTTAATTTCAATATATTTTCTCGATTCAACAATTCTAGTAATGGCAAAGGCCAAGCCAGTTAATAGAACTAGCGAGGCAGCAATTTTCATCCACGTGGTAAAAATCGAGTTATTTGGTAATGCAACAATTTTGTTGGCTTTTATGCGTTGGTTAATTGCCTTCCATCCGTTATCGGGGTTAAACCGTTCGTTATCAATTATATTGCTGTTTAGCCATATTTTTTTGGCATTGGCAAGTTCTTTCCTGTTTTCATCCGATACGGCCAACCATTCGGAAAATTGCTTCTTTTCCAACTCAGTAAGTTCATTACCAAGGTGTTTTGCAATCATCGTCATATTCATGTCCGTTATTTCTTTTTTCATAATATTTCTTCTGTTGTACGATGCTTAAACCACGTTTTACCCTATAAATATTCTTTTAAATTCTCGCGAAATAGCTTTAATACGCTGGTAATGTGGGCTTCTACGGTTTTTACGGAGATATTCAACTTATCGGCAATTTGCTGATATTTAAGCCCTTCGTTACGGTGAAGTTGAAAAATTTCGCGTGAGCGCTCAGGAAGTTTATTGATAGTTAAATCGATAATATGCATTATTTCACCTGTTTCGGCATAATTTTCCTGCAAATAGTAAGTAGCTTCTATACTGGCTTTTACACTGTTTTCGTAATTTTCCTCAATTTTTTTATGACGTAAGTAGCTAAGCGAATTGTTATAAGCCGATTTATAGAGATACGATTTTACCGATATATTCATAACCAAAGCGTTACGCTTTTCCCAGAGGTTGTAAAAAATATCCTGAACAATTTCTTCAGCAACGTCGGCATCCTTCACTATTTTCTGTGCAAAATAGCATAGCATTTTATAATACAGTCGGAACAACGTTTCGAACGCTTTTTCATCGCCTTTACAAATACTTGCAAATAATTCTAAATCGCTCATTTTTAAATAATTCTAATACCTCAACCACTTTATCATTTCTATTAAGGTTGCTTTCTTACCGTACATTAAAATGCCGGTGCGGTAAATTTTTGCTGCAAACCATATTGCACCTATAAATGTAGCAATAAGTATGGCCATTGAAATAGCAATTTCGGTATATGGCACACCAAACGGAATGCGCGCCATCATTACTATTGGCGATGTTAATGGAATCATCGAAAACCAAAATGCCAAGGAACTTTCGGGGTCGCGGAAAGCACTAATCATAACCATAATACCTATAATTAGGGGCAGCGTAATAGGAAACATAAATTGTTGCGTGTCGGTTTCGTTATCTACCGCAGCACCAACGGCCGCAAATAGCGAGGCATAAAGCAAATATCCACCAATAAAGTAGAAGATAAACGACCCAATTACTACGTAAAAATTTATGGAATCGAGCATCGTAAAAACATTGGCAATTTCGGGGTTTATTGTTGTAACCTGCGGTGTAGTTGCCGCCGCAGCGTTCGACGCTCCCATAATACTTTGGGGCTGATTTGCTATTGCAGCGGGGGGAATATCGGGCATAAATGCCGTTTTTACTATCATTACAAAAGCAACCGAAAGTATTACCCATATCGTAAACTGAATAAGCGCGGTAATTGCAACTCCTAACACTTTACCCATCATTAGTTGAAATGGTTTAACCGACGACAAAATTACTTCAACAATACGATTGGTTTTTTCTTCTAACACACCGCGCATTACCTGTATACCGAACATTAATATAAACATATAAATAAGGAACGAGCCTATATATGCTACTGCCATAGCTAAACCAGTACTGCTTTCATTCTCCTCGCCTGAATCGGTTAACTTAATGGTTGATACGTCGATACGCGTTTCAATCGATTTAAGAATATTGTCGAGATTTTGAATGTTATAGGCAAGTAATTTTTGGTTACGTACCTCTTTTTCAATACTATTTGCAATTTGCTGGGTAATATTTAAGCTTGGTTGCTGAAACGAATATAACTGAACTGCTTTTGGCGAATAAGCTATTATGGGCGAGATATATAGCAGGCCGTAGTAATTCGATTCCTTAAGTAGCTTTTTAAAATCGGAGACCTTTATGTTTGTAAGATATTCGAATTTAAGGTATTGCGTATCGGGAAGCCTTTTAATGAACATTCCGGAGCTATCGATAACTGCAATGGTTTTAATTTCAGTATCTTGAGTTGACGAGAAGTAGAATGATAAGCCGAAGAAACCTGCAAAAATAAGTGGTCCCAAAATCGACATTATAATGAAGCTTTTTTTTCGGATACGGGTAAGATATTCACGTTGTGTTATAAGCCAAATTTTGTTCATAAGTATTTTGTATAGTGTATTTTACAATTTATTTTGGTTCGACGATTCAACCATGTTTATAAAAATTTCGTTCATGCTTGGGTAAACTTCAGTAAACGAAGTTACATGAACTTGTGGAAGTATAAGCGATAAAAGCTCGTTGCCACTATGGCGATTGAGCATTTTTACACGAACATAATTGAGGTTTTTAACGACCTTATGCTCTAAAATTTCGAATTTCGAACTCATAGCGTCTTTAACCAAATTGAAATCGCCACTAAATCCAACTTCGTAAATGTCGCTTTTAAACCGTTGTTTAATTTCGTCGACTTCGCCTTCCAAAATACAGTTCGCTTTGTTAATTAGCGTAATATTGTCGCAAAGCTCTTCTACCGAACTCATGTTATGGGTTGAAAATATGATAGTTGCGCCGTTGTCGCGAAGAGCCAATATTTCGTCGCGTAGAAGTGTGGCATTAATGGGGTCGAACCCGCTAAAAGGCTCGTCGAATATAAGAAGGCTGGGGTTGTGAAGAACCGTAACAACAAATTGCACTTTTTGAGCCATACCTTTCGACAAGTCTTCAACTTTTTTGTCCCACCAAGCTTGCATTTCGAACTTCTCGAACCAGTATTTAAGGCGTTTATGAGCTTCGGCACGCGACAGACCGCGCAAACGAGCAAGGTACAGCGCTTGTTCGCCAACTTTCATTTTGCGGTATAAGCCACGTTCCTCGGGCAAATAGCCAATATTCAGAACGTCGTTGGGTGTCATTTTCCTACCTTGAAAGAGCAATTCGCCGCTATCGGGCGCAAATATTTGATTTATAATGCGTATTAAAGTGGTTTTGCCAGCGCCATTTGGGCCAAGTAGTCCGTAAATACAGCCTTGTGGCACCGAAAGGCTAACATTGTTAAGTGCTTGAAACGCTCCATATTTTTTTTCGATATGCTGGGCTTTAAATATTTCCATGAATAATTTTTGTTTTTCGATTAAATATTTCGATAAAATTATAATAAATACGCGATGGAGAAAAGGTTTTTTTCATAATTCCCTCCGAGGGTTCAACACCCTGGTAAGGAATGTATTATAAAATTATTCTAAAGAAA
>JANYAP010000175.1 GCA_025361285.1 Bacteroidales bacterium
GGCGGCTTCGCCGCCCCATCTTCCTCCTCCTCTCCCCTTAAAGCTGCTGGTCATTTCGAGCAAAGCGAGAAAACTCACTATAAGACAGGCTATCAACATGTGTTACACTTGAATTTTAAATTGGGTACAACACCCGATACTCATTAACCTTATTAACCTTTATTCATAAAGGTAATTAGTGTCTCTAAGAAAACTCTTCTTTATTCACATCATATTATTTTTAAGGTGTTCATGAAATCGATATCGCTAAGTTGTCACTTTTTTCGATAACTTAGCCGAAGGCGCTCTCATGAGCGAAAGCGAATAAAAAAGTAATAAGAAAAAAATTTGAAACTCCTAATAAATATTGACTTACAAATATGATTTTAACATTTTAATGAGTTTTCTTAGTAACACTAATTAGTGTTCATCCATACAGTAAAAATTGCCACAGATTCAGAGATTGTATTATTTTCAACTATTTGATAATCTGCGAATCTGTGGCATGAATTTTTTAGCATTTCGAATTATTTCGACATTAGGATAGACATTTACTACAATAATTTTTACTCCGAGTCAGGAGTTCTGAATTTACCAACTTTCCAAGATTTTTCACCTCAGTTCACCATGGATTTAATATGTGTTACTCTAAAATAATGGGTTTTTTCATAATACTTTTTTGTAACTTGGTGTATTAATAAAAATAATGCATGTCGGTATTTATCTCTTTAGAATATCTTACATTTTTAAGTACAAAAAAACGCACATTCTCATTTCTTAATTTTTCGGATAAATGAAGGTTCATCATTTTTTTCTGAACTATACATTAAACTACAAAATTTATAACTATATGGTAATTAAATCATTTCGGTATTTAGCGATAATCGTCTTTTTATGTTTTTACAACTCATTGTTTGCACAAAGCGATATGCTCTACATTCAGGGGATAGATTATAATTCTGCATCAACTGAAACTCCTAGTATGTCATTTGTTAAAGGAGGAGGTTATTTAAAAATGCCTTTTTTTATAGATGAACCTACAAAATTTACATTTCTTGTTGAGGCAAAAACTAATAAGCAAGGAGTAGAAAGTATTGTAAAGGATGTTATTGACTTTAAAAACCCAAACACGGTTAGAATTTACGTTAAACCTTCTAAGTTTAAAATAATTGCTGGTAAGGAATATTCCGTAAACACCAGTTTTTATGACCCTTGGATACAAAAAGCCGATAAGGATGGTGAACTGATAGTGGAGTTAAAAGAACCATCGAATTGTACTGTTGTAATTGAGGATGCTCATGGAGGAAACAAACTTGAGAACGGCTCATTTGAATTTAGCAGCGAAAAAAGTAAGTTTCCTGGTTGGAATATTTTTCCATCCAAATCAGGTGCTGTTTCGCTAAGCAAAAGCATTAAGCGCACTGGCGATAATAGTCTGTGCTTAACTAAAAATGAAAACGAAGGAAGCATCTCTTTTGCTATATCAAAACCAATTAAGGTTGACGCAGGCAAAAGTTACTTGGCAGCAGGCTATTACCATTTAGAAGGTGCAAAATATGGAAGTGTGTTTGATTTTCAAGTAACTATCTCGGCGCCTGGAAAGAATGACGTAGTTGTAGAGCCTTTGTATACAAGTCAAAGGGTTATTTATCCTCTACCTATCGGAAACTCAAAAAGTGGATGGGACAGAACTTTTATGAATGTTAATATACCTGCAGATTATAAGGATGCAACAGTAGCAATGCAAATTAAGGTAACAGGTGTTCCATATAAAGTTTATTTCGACGATATGGAATTTAGAGTTAATCCTTCGAGAGCTGCACAATATTCAAATTATATAGATAGTGCTTTATTTAAACCATTTTATAGTAAAGAGGAGGTGTTTTCTATTTGGGGAAAACGCGAACCAGTAAAAGTAGAGCAACCTGAAATTGGTAAGAAAGCTATTATGGTTAACGGAAATCCAGTTCCTTCATATGCATTTGCATCAAAATTTTCCGATAATTGGCCAAACGAATCGGCTCATAAGGAAATATTGAAACATGGTATTAAAATGCATTTTATTCCAGTTCGATCATGGACTGAAGATTCAAAGACTAGAACATGGAACGGTGCGGGAAAATATGATTTTTCGCTTGTTGAGGAAAATATAGCTACGCTCCTTGGTTATGATCCAAACATATTAGTTATGCTAGATATTGGTCTAGACGACTACCCTGAATTCTGTGACGAGCATCCGGAAGCAAGGTGGGTAAATGCTTTTGGTCAAACAACGGTAAACGAAAAGGAATATTGGAAACCTGCCACTGAAAGAAAACCAAATGAAAAGTGGAATGTATCACTTGTAGCCGAGGCAACACAAGTTGCATACTCAGATTATCTTAAAGCTTTAGGCGAATTTTTAAAAAATAGTGTAGTTGGCAAATCGGTTGTGGGCATTAATATTGCTGGTGGTGCTGATGGTCAGTGGTTTAGGAAGGGCTGGTTATATAACTATGGAACTTTCGACCGTTCCCCTGGTGCTGAAGCTAAATTTCGAGAATGGCTTACCGCAAAATACAGCAACGATAATTTAGCACTACAAAAAGCGTGGAACGATAAATCAATAACATTTGAAAAGGTAAAATTTTGTACCGAAGATGAACTGAAAGTACCAAAGTTTTATTTTCAGTCTAATGTTTCAGGAGATCAGCGTTTTATTGATAATCTTTTGTTTGGAGAAGAAGCAGGCATTGGCGTAACAGATGCTATAAACCGCTATTGCAGGGCATTTAAAGATGGATTAGGTAGGAATGCCATTGCCTTAACATATTACCCTCGCCGCCACGATGCCCTTCGTAATTTATTAGATAAGCCCGATTTAGATGGCGTAATTGCTGTAATGGAGTACGGAAATACCAGAAATCTTGGTCAATGCGGCGGTATTCAATCTACCCCGGGTTCACTTAAACTTCATAATAAAATTGTTTTGTCCGAAATGGATTACAGAACAGAATTTGCTACCTCATGGGGCGAAGATGGAAACCACCACCGACGCAATGTTGTTATTATGCGTAGTCCCGACGAGCTTGCCAATGAAATGCGACGTGATTTAGGAAATAATTTGTGTCAGGGACAGGGTGGCTGGTTTTATGGGCTGTGCGGTCATATTTGGGGTAACGAAGAATACTATTTAGTTATGGAAGAAGGTGCGCGAGCAGCTGAACTTGGTGTAACCGAACCTCTGTATGAAGATCAAGGTCAAATTGCTCTATTTCACGATGAAGAAGTACGCTCATATATGAGTCTGTGGAGTGCTGGATCATACAATAAAGCTCAGGAATTAAATATGTATGAGATTGGTGCTGCATACAAAAGCCACATGATAGCTACCGACTATGTTCGCATTCCTTTAAGCAGGTCGGGAGTTACCTTTGAGGATTTATTATTAACCGATTTACAACACCCCGACATCGGCAAATTTAAAATTTACGTGTTTGCCAATTGCGCTACTTTAACACCAGAGCAGATTAAATATATTAAAGAAAACCTTCAGAAAGAAGGCAATGTGCTTGTATTCTTTAATAATGCAGGTTTTTCTATTGGCGATTTTAACGAAAATATAAAGAGCCTAACAGGGTTTAAAGTTAAGTACGACCCTGCTGTAATATTTCATTCGGGCACCTTCTATAATGAAATTGCGAATGCTCCTGCTAAAGGACTTACTAATATTTACACAGGTTCATCAACTCCTTTATTTTATGTGGACGATCGTGGTGCGGTATCGCTAGCAACAATTTCCGGAACAAAGAAAGTTGGTGCTGCAATGAAAAATAACGGTAGCTGGACGTCAGTTTACTTGTCATTACCCGGAGTAATTTCGCCAGCTTTTATACGCGAAATTGCAAAAATGGCTAACGTTATACCAATAGGCCCTCAGGAAGATGTAACCTATGCAGGCAATGGTTTTGTGGTGATACACGCTATGACGGCTGGCGAGAAAACACTTTATTTCAATGGCAAAAGCGACTTATTCGATATTACAACCGGCACTACCATAGCTAAAGGCGTTAATAGTTATACCATGAATATGAAAGCTTTTGAAACACGTTGGTTTAAACGCCGTCCAACAAAGTAGTTAATTATCAAATATATAGATATAAACGATTAACTTAATAAATTATGGTTATGCTTTTAAAAAATGTAGGTTTAACATGTGCAATATTGGCCCTGTGCCTGAGTATTTATGCTGTCGAGGTTTCAGTAAAAGATTTTGGTGCAAAAGGCAATGGAGTTACCGACGACCGACTTTCAATTCAGGCAGCAGTAGATTCGGTTAATAAAGCTGGCGGGGGCGTTGTAAACTTTCCCGAAGGAGTATATGTGGTGTCGGCACCAAACAAAGGCGAATGGGAACCTCAGATAAAACTATATAATAATTTAAAATTTCAAGGCGTTGGAATGAATAAAAGCGTATTTAAAATTGCTGACAACCAAGGCGCTTACGATGTAATATTTTGCGGTAAAGCCATATCCGGTTTTTCGATGATGGATATCGGAATAGATGCCAATGGCACATCTAACCCATTATTTAGCGAAAAAGATGCAGTAACAACGCCCTATATGCATACCCTTGTTTATTTGCCAAAAGCAAAAGATATATCCATACAGCGTTGCCGCTTCACAAACTTAAGTGGTGTTTGGGCTGTATATGGTTTAGGTCGCTCCGAAAATTTCCTAATTGATGACTGCATATTCGACAATATTGGCGGATATACCAAGAACGACTGGGATCATTCGTGTATACGAATTGATGGCTATGGACCAATTATAGTTTCGAACAATACATTAACATCAAGGTTAGGTGCTGGATCGTCTGGTTGCCGCACTGCTGTTGAACTCCATGGCAGTAATATTTTATTCGCCAATAACAGAATCAGTGGTTTTCGTTACGGAATAAACGTATGCTCAGGAGGGGATGATAAGCCCGTAGAACCATCAGTGCATCAATACTACAAAAACAACACGTTTACAAACGTTGGCAGCGGTTTTTGCCTCTGGGGCATCGATAACAAAAAGTTCGACGATTTAGTATTCGAAAACAATGTAATTATCATTGATGTAAATGGTTGGAGTAAAATTTGGCCCGATTTCAGCGGTATCGAAATAATTACCTACAGTGATATGACCCCACCGGAACTGTTTGAAAACCTAGTAATTGCCGACAATCATATAACTTATCGCGATGCAAATGGTGGAACATCACGTAGCTTCGGCATGAAATTCGATATGGGCGTTTTTAACCATACAAACAAAACATGGACACTTAACCCAAATGGCAAAATGAAGAATGTAAAAATTTTGCGAAATACAATTAGTGGTGCGTACTGGACAGGTATTTATTTCAGCTGCATTGCCGAAAACGTTGAAATTGCCGATAACACAATTATCGACCCTTCAATGGGGGGTACCGAAAAAGATAAAGAATGGCAATGTGCCATAAAACTATCGAATAGTGTTAAAAACATGCAAGTATCTAATAACAAATACTATATACATAATTCGAAGGGATTTAAATACGCAATTTATGACGGGGCAACCAACGAGGGTAATTGTCAAATAAAAGGAAACTCAATTATTGGAACAAATAGCTCTAAAGTAACGGAATATTTTGCAGCACCCACAAGTAAAGGCGAGAAATGGAAAGTAAATATCAAATAATTGACGAATGACAAAAAAACTACTTGTTGTAATTTTAATTGTTTGCATCATGTCGTATGTTGCAAACCTGATATCGGCATTTTCGGGGTATTGCACACTGCCATACGACCGTATTTCGTTAATATCAAGCACTGTTGCCTGGTTTTCGTTACTTTTAACCCTTTATTTTATTGCCGGAAAACCCTGTAAGAGAAGTACTTTGGTGGCTATAAACATTGTTTTGTTTCTATCTATGGCTTTACCTCTTTATAACATATTTAGCACAACTTCTCAAAGTATAGCAACAGCATCTACCGGTTTATTGCCGGCAATTTTCGAATTTTTAAATTATGCATGGCGAATTTTGCTTGCCATTATTGCCCTAAGCGTAATTACAAAAAAAGCTGCTATGTTTCGGATTTCGCTTATTTTACTTTCAATGCTGGTTATTAATTCGTTTGTTTTTCGTGTTATCGAATTGGCTCAAATGATCAATCAGTTAGAAAAACCTATGTGTGTACACCAATTTGCCAAAGTACTGGATCCGATAGGTATTCTATTATTTTTTACACTAATCATTTACGTTTTAAGCAACAAAAAACACATTTTATGAAAACAACATCTCTTATAATTCACTTTTTGTTGTTTTTAGCAATGGGAAGCTACGGACAAGGATACATTGTAACCTATCCACAAGAACCAAACGCCATGCTTAGTAATAATTACAACGTGTTTGTAAACGAAATTCCAATTACGGTGTACAACATTGGCGATAACAAGGATGTGTCTTATGCTCATTTTGAATTTGCTGGAAAGGTTACAGTTCGAGTTCATGTGAGTGATACAGTAACAAAATTCAATTTAAGTCCGCATGGTTATAATATTGTTGCTAACAGTAATGGACAGGATATTACTTTTGAGCTCGATAAACCGCGTAAACTTTTATTGAAAGAGGTAAACTCATTAGACGAACATTTATGCATTTTTGCCGATGCACTTGAGGAAAACGCTCCCAAAATAGGCGATGCCAATGTTGTAAACTTTTTGGATAAGGCAGCCGATAACGTTGGGGTACGTAATAATTTAAGTAGAATTCAAACAGCTTTAAACGATTTGCCTTCAGGCGGAATATTATACTTTCCTCCGGGTCTATACAATATGGGAGGCGATCTTGCGATGAAATCGAATAAATCGATTTATTTAGCCGGAGGAGCTTCTTTACGTGCTACGTCATCTTCCGAATTGCGAATTACTTTTACCGGAGCTAACAATGCGAAAATATATGGCAGAGGCTCTATCGATGGGCGCGGCGATAGCTTTAGGCCATCATATAATGGAGAGGGCGGTAAAACTATTCTATATTGCAATGGCGCTTCCGACAATTGTACAATTGAAGGTGTAGTTGTAAAAAATGCAATTACCTGGACATCAATTGTTATGTACACAACAAATTGGAAAGTGTACAATTTTAAGATTGTAAGTGGTAGAAAATTTACCAACCACGATTGCTGGGATCCGCATGATGCTATTAACATGATGGTTGACGACTGCATGTTTTATGGAACCGACGATGCAATAGCATTCTCAATCCTTAGTCCTAATCTCGATTTAAATACAACTTTTCGAAATAGTGTATTTTTTAATGGGCACATGGGCACAACCGTTCGTATTGGTCCGTGGGTTGGAAAAAACACTAAAAATATAACTGTCGAAAACAACGATCATCTTTTAGGCGGTAATAACGATAATACGTTGGGTTTTTATTTGGGAGGCTCAATAAGTAACCTACGGTATTTGAATAATAGAATTGAAGATGCACAGCATGGGACTATATTAATTAGAACATCGTGGGATGATTATTATGCCGGACCACAAAGTGGAAGCCTCGAAAATTTAGTTTTCGATAGGTTGTCTATTGAAAGACCTTCCAAGGGATGGAACAATCATTACGGTAGTTTTGAAGGCTTAAATAATACTAATTTTGTAAAAAACGTAACATTTAAAAGTTTTTATCAAAAAGGAGTTTTGCAAACAAGTACAAGTACTGCCGATATTGAGGTTGTTGGCTCGTACGTTTCTAATGTAACTTTTACAACAAGTACAACACCTGTTATAGATATTACGGCAACTGCCCCAATAGCTTATAGAAGTGGTGCAAACGCTGGAAAATTTAAAGTAACGCGTACTGGAGGAAGTACTGATAATGATTTAACTGTTAAATATTTAATACATGGTACAGCTACAAATGGTACCGATTATACATCAATTTTAGATTCGGTTGTAATACCATCAGGGCTGTTGGAGGCTGAAATTGTTAT
>JANYAP010000184.1 GCA_025361285.1 Bacteroidales bacterium
AGATTTGGCTTTATCTATACCTGCCTTTAATAGTAAATTAGAGCAAGGGGAAGTTCTAAAAGCCATGGAAAATGTAAAAATAAAACAAATTAAAGAGTGGAGTACCTTAAACATAGGGGATACGCAAACAAAAAAAAGAAGTAAATATATACGGCGATTTTACACAATAGCATCTATCTAATAATTAGTATAATCATCGTCCGAGGAATTCATTTTAAAATCCACGCCTTTTTTTGAAAATTTTGTGGCTGCAACCTGTTTTTTTGCACCCCTTTCGGTTAAACTAGTAGAATACGCCCTTTCTTTAACAACTTCCTTTTTACCAGTCCTTCTAAAATCATTAAGTTGAAATACCGAAATTACATCTCTAAGTTTTGTCGATTCTATCGACATTTCATTTGCATCGGCAGTGAGCTGCTCGCTTAAAACGGCATTCTGTTGTATTACTTGCGAAAGCTGTTGTATAGCATTATTTATCTGCTCGGCTCCCGAACTTTGCTCCACGCTGGCGGCTGTAATTTCCTGCACTAGCTTTGCTGTTCTTTCAATTTCGGGAACAATTTCTTGAAGCTGCTGCCCAGCACTCTCGGCAACTATCACGCTCGATTTCGAAAGACGCTCGATTTCTTCGGAAGCAATTTTGCTATTTTCGGCCAATTTTCGAACTTCGGCTGCAACCACTGCAAAACCACGACCATGTTCCCCAGCCCGGGCAGCTTCAACAGCAGCATTTAACGCTAAAATATTAGTCTGAAAGGCTATATCGTTTATTATACCTATTTTGCCAGCAATTTCGCGCATCGACGCTAAGGTAGATTCGGTGGAATGACTACCTATTTGGATGCCTTTAGCCGCTTGAAGAGCAATTTTTTCGGTTTGTGTGGAGTTTTCGGTATTTTGTTGAATATTCGCCGCCATTTGCTCCATCGACGACGATATCTGCTCCGACGCAGACGCTTGCTCCGTGGCTCCCTGCGATATCTGCTGCGACCTTTCCTTAAGCGAAACACCCGTTTTTTCAAGATTGGTGGATATATCAATAACGCTGCCCATCACTTCCTTTATATTATCCAACATCGTCTTCATTGCCCGAAGCATGTGGCTCGTTTCGTCTTTCCCTTCAACATTTATCTTCACACCCAAGTTTCCTTTCGAAATAATATCGGCTATATCGGCCGCCCTTTTTATAGGCATTACAATGCTTACCCGTATTGAATATGCACACACTAAAAACACTATCAATGCAATAACAAATAATATTAACGAATTTATAAATACATGGTTAGCATTTTTTTTTGCGCTATTATAATCGTTTTCCGATTCCATTAAAATTATATCGGTATATTTATCTAATCCATCTCGTAAAACATCAAAAGCTTTCAAATAACCGCCATAATAAACGCTCTCGGCTTGCTCAAAATTTCCTGCTTGTATTAAATTGGTTATTTCGTTGGAGTAGCCAGCAAGTGCCGAATAATTGGTCGAAAATGAATTGTCCATGTCGGATTGTTTGTCGCTGCCCGACTCCTTATAAAGTTCGAGAAATTTATTAAACCTCGTTTGGAGTTGCTCAAGATTGTCGGCACAAACTTTACTAAGGCTTCCAATTTTTTCCGTATTGGTTTTAACAGATGAGTTGAAAGCTTGAGCTAAGGCTAAATTAGACTGGTAAGCATCTCTATCACTTTCAATTAACCTATTAACACTGATTAGACGATTCAGATAAATTTTATCTAAACTACTGTTAGTGTTTCGTAAATTTGCAATATTGGTAAACATTTCGATAAGCATAATGCCCACTACCAAAACAACCAACAAAGAAATGCGTTGTCCAATGTTCAATTTCCCCAAAATGTTCATAATCATTAATTTAAATTATTTATTGAATTGTAAAAATTTTTCTTATTACTTTTTCAGTCGGTACTTATGTTATTAATTAACTTAATGGTTATAAACAAATTACTAAACCTTGAGATGTTTTCGTAACGATTTCAATAATAAATCGCCATCAACTGGTTTGCTAAAATGATCTTTACATCCCAACTGAAGGCATTTTTGCCGATCGTCGGCAAATGCGTTCGCGGTAACAGTAATAATGCATTTATTTGGCTGAAGGGCTATAATGCGCTTAATTGCCTCATAGCCATTCATTTTAGGCAGCCTTATATCCATTAGCACCACGTCGGGATTTATATTTTGGCATATCTCAATTGCATCTAACCCATTATCAACATGAATTAACTGAGCACTAGTACCCTCGAGTAATGCAACAAGATACTCATAACTCCCTGGATCGTCCTCGACTATTAAAATTCGCTTGCCAACAAAAATATCGTTGTCCATAATAAGGATATTAGTTAAACGAAGTTTTAGAGGTTGTAGAGGTTGTAGAAGTTGTAAAGGTTATAGAGGTTGTAGAGGTTGTAGTTTCACTTTATTTTTCACATCTCCTAATTTTCTCATTTCCTCATCTTCACATCTTCACATCTCCAAATTTCCTCATCTCCTCATCTATCCTAAATTTACTACTTTTTAATTAAATAGCAATAATGTTCTTTCGATTAATTATTACACTACTCCCTGATCGAGCATTGCGTTTGCAACCTTAAGAAACCCAGCTATATTAGCCCCTTTTACATAATCAACATATCCATCGGTTCGTTTTCCATGTTTAAGGCACGACGAATGTATGTTTCGCATAATTTGATGTAATCGATTATCTACCTCTTCTCGTGGCCAATTAAGCTTCATAGAATTCTGCGTCATTTCAAGCCCTGAAGTAGCAACGCCACCAGCATTGGAAGCTTTACCCGGCGAGAAAAGTATTTTATTGCGTTGCAGCACTTCAATAGCTTCGGGTGTTGATGGCATATTGGCACCTTCGCAAACACAAATACAACCGTTACGAACAAGTGTTTCGGCATCGTTTTGGTTTAATTCGTTTTGCGTTGCGCACGGCAAAGCAATGTCGCACTTCACTTCCCACGGGTGTTTACCTTCAATAAATTTGGCACTCGAAAACTCGTCGGCATAAGGCCTTACGATATCGTCGTTGCTGCCGCGTAATTCGAGCATAAAATCGATTTTCTCCCCCGATATTCCTTCGCTGTCATAAATATAACCATCGGGGCCTGATAGGGTAACCACTTTTGCACCTAGTTCGGTTGCCTTTTTAACTACTCCCCAAGCAACATTACCGAAGCCCGAAACGGCAACAATCTTATCTTTAATACTTTCGCCGCTCACAGTCAACATTTCGCTGGTAAAATATACTACACCAAAACCAGTTGCCTCGGGGCGAACTAGGCTACCCCCCCAATCGATACCTTTGCCAGTAATAACGCCAGTATGCTCGTGTGTAAGCTTTTTATACATTCCGTACATGAAACCTATTTCGCGACCTCCTACGCCAATATCACCAGCCGGAACATCGGTTTCGGCCCCAATTACTCTACAAAGTTCAAGCATAAACGATTGGCAAAAACGCATAATTTCGTTGTTCGACTTTCCCTTAGGATTAAAATCGGACCCGCCCTTAGCGCCACCCATTGGGAGCGATGTTAAGCTGTTCTTAAATATCTGTTCGAACCCCAAAAATTTAAGAATACTTAAATTTACACTTGGGTGAAACCTAAGTCCACCTTTGTATGGTCCTATGGCATTGTTAAATTGTATGCGATACCCGCGATTAACGTTCACTTGACCACGATCGTCCATCCAAGGCACTTTAAACATAAGCACTCGGTCGGGCTCAACCAATCGCTCAATAATATTGGCAGCCTCGAATTGCGGATTTGCATTATACACATCTTCAATTGATTCCAAAACCTCTTTTACAGCCTGTAAAAATTCAGTTTCTCCAGCATTGCGTTTTTCGAGATCGTTTAAAACTTTTTGAATGTTCATAATTTAATGTTGTTTAGTAAACATATAAACAAATATCCATTAATGATAACTTAGCTATAAACTCGTGATAATCATTTAATATACAACTGTTAATCACAAATGCTATATTACTGTATATTATCAACTAAATTGTGTACTGCGTAAATTGGCAAAATATTTACCAGTTCCATTCTCGAAAAATTTTCAAGGGATATTCTAAACCCCTGTGGTAATTTTTTTTCCTTTAAAAACAAATACATACTTTGCATACTTCCTTTAGTTCCGGCTTTAACCTCAACAGGAACAATGGCATTATTATATTGGCATACATAATCTACTTCGGCTTGACTATTCTTTGCATCGCGCTGCCAATAGTACAAATCGGATTTTTGATAACAACTTTCGGATTTAAGCAGTTCCAATCCTACATGAAGTTCCGCAATATGACCTTTATTAATAGTATCAAAATCGTCGCTAACAAACAAATCGGCCATATTTAATCCTAAAATGCGTTGAAATATTCCAGTATCAAAAATCAGAAACTTTGTTTTCTTGGGGTTTATTTCAGCGCCAATTGGAATACCATTTGCGGTGGTATGTGTAACCGCATAAACTAGCCCTGCCATTTTAAGTAAATCAATGGCTTCCTTAATTTGCAAATTATTCAATGTAGCATTTGGATATGAATAGCTGAATTTTGTTGCCACCTGCTGTGCAACGGCATTAAACACCTCAACTAACCTAGCACTAGGCACACGTGGCTTGTATTTAGCAAAATCGGCTTGAACAGAAATCAACAAATCGTTTAAAACCCTTTGAACTTCTAATAAATCGTTTCTATTTACATATATACTCACTGCCTCGGGCATGCCTCCAATAATGAGGAATTTTTTATGCTGATTAATTAATTGTTGATGTGCTGGTTCCGATAAAGGCTTGGAAACATTAGCCTTATTTAGATGCTCCAGCAATAAATGCGCCCCTTGTGCCATTAAAAACTCACGGAACGAAAGCGGATAAATGTACATCGAACGTACTCGCCCTACTCCAAACGAAGGAGTATCGGCAAGCGCAAACTCGAACAAAGAGCCTGCCGCTATAACATGCAATTCGGGCATTTTTTCGTAAAAATACCTTAATTTACTAATGGCGGGGATACATGCTTGGACTTCATCTAAAAACAATAAGGTTTTTCCTGCAACAATAGGCGTATTTGTTAATACCGATAATTGTTCGCATACTTCAAATACCGACAAATTCTTTTCAAAAATTAAAGAAAAACTCGAATTCTCATCAAAATTTATCTCGGCAAAATAAGGGAAATGTTGAGCCAGGTTTTTTACTGATGATGTTTTACCTACTTGACGTGCTCCACGCAAAATTAGAGGCTTTCTGTTTTTGGCAAATTTCCAGTTTAATAGCTCCTCGTCTATCGTTCTCCTTAGATACATAATTTGAAAGTTTTCCTAAAAACCGAATCAATAATTAAGCATAAATATAAATAATCCAAATCAATATTCAATGCAAAATGTAAATAATCCAAATCAATAATCAAATAAAAATAGACAAGTAATTGATTAGTATTTATTTATCAAAGCCTGAAATTTGGTTTCATAATCACTCCTTTGTTTTTCCTACCGTCGATATAGGCAATAAGCGGCGCATCGAATTTAATATGTCGCAAATATTCGTCTTCATAAACAGTAGTTTGCGAATTCAAAAAATCGAGGTCGTAAAAACCATCGTTAATGTACGGATTTATAGTAAAATACCCTACACGAAACGTAGTTAGATTATGAAAAAAATGAGTGCCCTGACTGGGATCTATTCGGAAATTATCCAACCCAGCCTCGATAATAATGCGCGCCTCCGAAATTTGCGGCCATTTAATAGGAATACCAAGCCAAGGATCGCTTGAACCCCATCTACCAGGGCCAATAAGTATGTAATTCCTTTTTTCGGCCAAAAAACTCGAATTTACAGCGTCAATTTGAACCGCAATTTTTGTCGATTCGGAAGCTTTAAACGATTCGGGTTTCACGTAAACTACATCGAATAAGTTATTTATAATTCCATTCCCTAAGGCTGCATTCGACACAACAATAGTTTGGTTATTCTTCACATTTTCAATATTGAACGTAACGCCCTGATCGTTAATTACAATAGGTCGAATTTGAAGAAAATTAAATATAGGAAGTTTGCCTTCAGCAACATCGAGGTTTGCAGCAAATTCAATCTCTACGGGACTTCCCATTTCCTGCTCGCCAATTTCGAGCATCGAATTAAGTATTTCGGCTAACGGAAAGGTGTTATATTGCAAAATATTCGAAAACGTAACAACTTTGCTACCAGCATAATTAACCCCATCTCGAATTACATTATTTTCCCTGTCGTAGGTGGAAGCAACAAAACGTAACGTATTGTCGTTTTGCGCTTCGCCAATTTTTCGTTTACTTAAATTTTTGCTATCATCAACGCTAGGTATAAAATTAGTTTCTTTTAAATCGAGTGCATAAAAGGTTTTCTGAGCTCCCTTTAAAGCCATTTCGGGCGAAGAAAGTTGGATAATATTTTTTGCAAATTTGGGTGAAAAACGTAACGATGCGCCACCGTCAACAACATATTTACCCAACCCAAAAGCCACCTTAACAATACCGTCTTTAGCAGTTTCGGGAGCAATAGGGTAAAAGTTTAACGACCGTGCCACGCCCGAAAATGTTGGGTAAAACACATCGCCATAGCATTTTCCACAAACTTCCTGAAGTATAATTCCCATTTTTTCTTCGTCGATAACATTAGATGTAACAGCCCTGTATGCTTTGCTGGTTTTAAAATATACCGAAGCGTACACCCCTTTTATTGCATCGGATAAGGAGCGAAGCGTTTTCGCGCTATCGTGCTCATCAATTGGTACCATGTACGTGGAATAAATTCCAGCAAATGGCTGATACATTGAATCTTCCAGTTTACTAGACGACCGAACAGCTATTGGATTTTTTACGCTCTTTACAAAAGCCAGTAAATCGCTGTGAAGACGCGTTGGCAATGGCGATTCCACAAACAGCTTAAGTATTGCTTCGTCGGAAATATTAGTATCATAAATTGCATATAAGTTATTGATATCCATATATTCTTCGAAAATATCGGTGGTTAGCACAACGCTTCGTGGCACCGAAATGTCGATATTAGGAAAGGTGGAATAAAACTTATACTTTTTTAACAGCGAACTTAAAAATATTAGTCCACGAGCCTTACCACCCACCGAGCCCTCTCCAATTCGCGAAAAAACAACGTAATCGTCGAAATTTTCGCAATTAAATTTGGCAATTACGCCACGAGCTCTGCTCAAGCGATAATTCGAAATTGCCTTAATGAGGTATTCGCGACCATAAAGCACACCGCTAATGTCGTCGAGAATAAACTGCCTAACTACCTTTGCTATAGGGAAAAGCGAGCGAGCATTAAGCCATTTGGAAAGTTCGTTGCGCGATGTATGATAAACAAGCGATTCGTCGGGAACTGTGGCTATTTGATACTGCAGCGAAGCCAAATCGCTAGCTCGGGCAATTTCGAGATGGGTTGTGGGGTTGCGAAAAACAAAATCGCCAAAACCAAAACTACTAACTATGTAGTTTTTAAGGTCGTTCGAGAGAGTTTTCGAGTCCTTATGTATAAAACCAACTCCCATCTCAGTCGCAAATCGCTCATTTTCAATATCCGACGATTGAAATACGAAAGGCACAAAATGATCGTCTTTACGGACAATTTTGCACAACTGAACGCCTCCGCTAATTTTATCGGGCTTGTTAAAATCCTCTTTTATAGTTATATCCGAAATAATACCCAACATACTATTTTTGTATTTCTGGTATAGCGCCAAAGCTTCGTTGTATGTTGTTGCCATCAAAATTTTTGGTCGTCCGCGCATGCGCAGCATACGTTGGTGGTCGTTCAAAGCCTCTTTTTTAAATTCCTGACTTTGTTTAAATATTATTTTATAAAGGTTTGGCAGATAAACCGAGGTAAACCGAATGGAATCTTCAACAAGCAAAACCGTTTGAACACCAACCGTTTCGATATCGAACTCGGCATTCATCCTATCTTCGAGTAATTTTATTATAGCCAGAAGCAAATCGGCATTCCCAAGCCAGCAAAATACGTAGTCGATTGCACTTAAGTCCTCATTTTTAAGCTTTATAGAAACATCGCGAGAAAAGTGCGTAAGAACAACTATAGGAATGGTTTTGTATTTAGCTTTAATTTGTGCTGCCAGCTTAAACGTGTCGATATCAGGTATGCTCAACATTTCAATTACCAGATCGATAGGTTGAGTTTCGAGAATTTCGAACGCTGTATTTGCCGAATCGGTATGTACAAAACTGGGAGGTTGGCGCAGATTAAGCGCCACGTATTCGTTAAATAACTGTTCGTCGATACGCCCATCTTCCTCTAACATGTAGGCATCGTAACTACTACAAATAAGCAATACCCGCTTTATACGTTTCTGCATCAACAAATTAAAATCTGTTTCGTTGAAGAAAAACTTTTCGGAATCGGCTATATATGCTTTATGCGACATTTTTTAAATCAATTTGGTTTTCTAAAGATAGTAAAACCATCGATTGATAAAAAGTTGTTTTGACGATTGTTTTAGAAGAAGCCTTCCTATTTTGGTACAAACCTCGCCTTACCGTCTTCCATAAACTTCATAAACACATTGATATCGGTATTAAAACCCATTGGTGGGTTTAACGGCTTGCCAGCATGATCCAGAATAGCATAAAAAGGCTGACTATTAATGTTAAAACGCGTAATTTCGAAATCGAGGTTCTTCGCCCCCATTGTCTTTTTAATCTTCTGGTCGTAGGCGGATGTTATCCATTCATTTTCGGGCAACTGAAATTTATCGTCGATATATAAAGCAATAATTACGAAGTTGTTACGCAAATATTGTTGTACAATAGGGTCGCTCCATACTTCGGCCTCCATTTTCTTGCAATTAGCACAAGCATGGCCTTTAATATCTAAAAAAACAGGCTTGTTAAGCTGCTTGGCACACTCCATGCCTTCGTTGTAATCGAAATACCCCTCCAAACCATAAGTTAACTCCAAAAAGTTAGAATATTTAGGAACACCGCATAAGTTATTCGGCTTATTTACAATCGATTGGTTCGACGTTGAAAATAAACTATGCTTCGATACTGGAGGCAGCATCGACGAAATACCAGGAAGTGGAGCGCCAAAAAGACCTGGTATTAAGTAAACTACAAACGAAAAAGTAGCTATCGATAGCATTAGGCGTGGAACTCCAACATGTGCAATGTCGCTATCGTGCGAAAATTTTATTTTACCTAAAAGGTACAATCCAAGCATGGAAAACACTACAATCCAAATAGATAAATACACTTCGCGCGGTAGCATGTTAAAATGGTAAGTAGTGTCGATGGCTAGCAAAAATTTTAAGCTGAATGCCAACAACACAAACGCAAACACAACCTTCACCGAGTTAAGCCACGACCCACTTTTGGCAAGTTTCTTTATCATTGCTGGCGAAATGGCAAATATTATAAACGGAATTGCAAAAGCAAGCGAAAAGCCAAACATACCTAGCACTGGTTTTAAAAAAATGCCTTTAGAGGCCTCTACCAAAATAGCTCCAACAATAGGCCCTGTGCACGAAAACGAAACCACAACCAACGTTAATGCCATAAAAAATGCAGCTAAATAACCACCCTTTTCGGCCTGCTGGTCAATTTTGTTAGTTATCGATCCAGGCACAACTATTTCGAACATGCCAAAAAACGATGCTGCAAATACCATAAACAGTCCGAAGAAAAGCAAATTAGGTATCCAATGCGTACTTATAACTGATGTAACATCGGCGCCCGATTTTGTAACAGCCACAATAACACCTATCATGGTATAAATGAATATTATAGATAGTCCGAAAATGATTCCTTTTAATATGCCAGCTGCTCTGCTGCTTTCGCCATGCATAAAAAAGCTTACTGTCATAGGAATCATAGGGTAAACGCATGGAGTAAAAATGCCCGCAATACCAGCTAAGAATGCAATAAGAAAGAAACTCCACAACGAACCGCTTTCAACAGGACTTGTTGTAATTGGCTCAATGCCCAATGAGTCGGAGTTCTGCAAAGAAGCTGAGCCAATGCTATCTTTTGAACTAGTCGTCGAAACTGTATCGCTCCTTAAAATACTGTCGTTAATTATTTTAGCAGACGAAACCAGCTTTTCATTCGAGGTAATAGCAAAACTAAAATCGACCTCCTTGGGTGCAAGGCATTTTTGGTCGTTGCAGCACATAAACTCCAAACTACCAGTTATTTGAGATAAATTAGTCGACTTCGTCTTGATTTTCTGCACAAAAACAGCTTCTTTCGAAAATGTAGTCAAATTCATTTCGAAGGTTTTATCGTACTTTTCCTCGGCTTTCGAAAGTTCCTTTGTTTTACCAACCAACTCAAACATAGCACTTTCGTGAAAACGAAATGATGTAGCTATTGGCCCGCCTTCGGGAATATTTTGGCTATACAAATGCCAATTATTGTCGATTTTAGCAGTAAATGTTAAATTAAATACCCCACCACCAACCGATTCGGTTTTAAACGACCATTTAATGGGATTTTCGACTTGAGAGAAGCCAAATTGAAATACAAACAGAAAAAATAGAATGTGGATCTTTTTCATATTTAAGTATTTAGTGTCTCTAAGAAAACTCTTCTTTATTCACATCATATTATTTTTAAGGTGTTCATGAAATCGCTATCGCTAAGTTGTTACTTTTTTCGAAAACTTAGCGAAGCGTTCTCATGAGCGAAAGCGAATAAAAAAGTAACAAGAAAAATATTTGAAACTTTCTATAAATATTGACATACAAATATGTTTTTGACATTTTAACCAGTTTTCTTTGTAACACTATTATAGAATATGGCTGATAGGGTAAAAATACAGATGACACACTAAAAACCCCAATTTCTGCGTTGTTATAACAAAAATGAGGAAATCCATAAATAGAACATCCTCATTTTCAGTATATAATTTTTACAGAATTTCATCGTCATCCTTATAAAAGAAATGATGCTCCAAATAAGTATATGAAGGAACTGCTACAATACGAACCCAACATTTAAGCTTAATTGACCATTGCAACCTCTTAGAAATAAGACCTTTAAGCAGAT
>JANYAP010000185.1 GCA_025361285.1 Bacteroidales bacterium
GATATCGATAGTTGTAGATATATCAATTTTTGTTATCATAAGCGGATGACTCAGAGGAATAAGCGAAGATGTACTTTTTGCAGCCTGAATTCCAGCAATTTCGGCAACAGTAAGAACATCGCCCTTTTTCATTCCATTTTCTTGAATCAATCTTATGGTGTTGGGCTGTAGCCGAATAAAACCGGTAGCCTTTGCAATCCTTATTTGATCGGGCTTACTGGCAACATCAACCATGTTAGCTTTTCCAAATTCGTTAATATGCGATAGTTTATTGCTCATTTTCAGTAATTTATAGTTTGTAATCTGTAATTTGTAATCTATAACTTGTAATTTTGTAATTTTCACATTAACCTCCAATATTATAAAACTGGTGTGCCACACTGCCAGTACCCTTTTCGGGTTTCATACGTAATGCTTTAAAAAAAGCTTCTTCTATGCCTAACTCTCTAATATTAAAGCCATAATTACTATGTAAACAGGGCTTTATAGTTCCGTCGGCTGTTAATCGTAACCTGTTGCAAAGGCTGCATACGCCACCATCTCCCCCATCAACGGGGTAAAATTCGCCCGTTTCGAGGTTCATTTGCCGTATAAAACGCATTTGAATACCCTTATTGGTACAGAAAGTCTTAACCTCCAATTCATCAACTTCATTTACTGTCTTAATGCGCACAAAATTAATTTTCACAGGCATTAAATTGGCCTCAATTGCAGCATCTATTCCCGCTAACGTGTCCAACAATTTCCCTTTGGTAATATTAAAAAACTTTTCGTGGTTAAGTGTGTCAAGACTAATATTCACCCTGTCTAAACCAGCTTCTTTCAATTGTTTGGCATACTTAGCTAAATGAGTTCCGTTGGTTGTGAGTCCCAATTCTTTAATTCCAGTTGTCGATTTAATTCGTTTAGTTAATTCGATAATATCATTGCGCAGAAGTGGTTCGCCACCTGTAAGCCTAATTTTGGTTATGCCGAGTGATGCTCCAATTTTTACTACTTCAACAATTTCATCGCAAGTTAAAATGCTCGTTCGATGCATCAGTTTAACGCCCTCGGTAGGCACGCAATAGCTGCAACGCAGGTTACACCTATCGGTGAGGGAAATGCGCAGGTAAGTAATGTTGCGGTTAAATTGGTCGAACATACACTGTTTCTCCTTGTTTTATAATAGTGACATTTTCAGGCACTTCCATAAGTGCATTTGCATAAGCCAACGCATTAATATGTGCCGATCCATGAAAATTAATTTCTTCTATAATATTGTTTTCTAATAAATTAACCGGTATAATGCCTAATCTACCAGCTTTTTGGCGACAAAAATCTTTTGAAAGTGTTGCTTTTAAGCGCGGTGTTTGCCATGCACAATTCATGAGCTTATAAATAAACGGTTTAACAAACAATTCGAACTGAACGAATGAAGAGACTGGATTGCCAGAAAGCCCAAAACAATATTTTTGGTTTTTTTTACTGAAAGTCATTGGATTGCCAGGTTGCACACCCGTTTGATCTACAAGTACTTCGAAGTTGTGTTTCTTGAGTATAGCGGGCACAAAATCGAAGTCGCCATTCGATGCCCCACCTGTAATAATAACAATATCGTTATTAGCTAGGCTTTTTTCAAAACTAACCGATATTTGTTCGAAATCGTCGGCAATGGTTCCTATGTAATTGTATCGAATACCCAGGGTTTGTAGTTGAGCCATAAGCTGATACGAATTACTGTTGCGTATTTGTCCCGCTACGGGCGTTTTGGACGGCTCAACCAACTCGGTGCCAGTAGCCATAATGCCAACAACGGGTGTTTTAGAAACTAAAATGGAGGTATATCCGGCACCAGCCATAGTTCCAATATGGGAAGGCGATATTTTTATACCTTTCTTAATCAAAAGGTTACCAAGCTTATAATCTTCGCCCTTATAACAGATATTTACCTTCGTTTGTAAATTATTGCACTTCACGGAATTCTCATTCAAAACTTGCGCATCTTCAATCATAAAAACGCAGTTTGCGCCATCAGGAACTGCTGCCCCAGTCATTATTTTCGAGCATTGATTTTTGCCTATAGGTTTTGTTGGTAACCTTCCCGCCTGAATTATTTCGAGTACCTCCAATTCATTATCTAAATCCTCCTTTCTACAAGCATATCCGTCCATTGCCGATTTGTCGAATGGTGGCATGTTTATATCGGCAACAATATCTTCCTGTAATACCCTATTTATGGAGTTTAACAAGCTTACCTTTTCTGTAAACAGTATTGTTGCGGCCTGTTTAATAGTATCGATTACATTACTGTAAATTATCATTTGGCGTTGAATTGATGGTGAAACAATTATTGCTAAATTGAATATCGGCAACGTTAATATCGGTAACGCCATTAGTGTATGTAACAATAATTGGGTTGAAGTTTAACACCGATTTTTTTTCGTTTGGAGTTTCTGTGCCTTTCACAAACAAAAATAAACTAGGTTTTATGTAATGATGCAGACCTCCCGACTCGCAAACAACGGCGCAATGTTCAATTTCTGACGATAATGTACTAATGGCCTCTAGAAGATATTCCTGCTTTGCTTGAATATAAAACACCTTTTTTGCGCCTGCTTGCTTCATTCGCGAACTATCTTTATTGGAAGTTAGAACCTCTTCAATTATCTGATAATAAGCACTATTGAAAACAACCTTCTCGCCATTCTCAATCGGGTAAAAATGATGAGCAATTTTTATTCCAATTACTTTGTTTGTTTGCGATAAATGGCGAATTATATCACAGGCTAACAATGTTTTACCTACATTCTGACCATTGCCAGCAATGAGTAGAATGTTTGAGTAATTTATTAATGGGTTTGCAATATGGTTTATTATCAAATCATTAGGAGTATTAATATTTTTTAAAACACTAACGTTTTCAACAACAATATATTTGGTATTAATAGCTTTTAGCAGATTTTGAATTTTGTAATCGCCATTTTCTATTTGACTAACGATTATAGGTAGTATATCCTTTGAGTAATAGCCTGTTAAAGGTTCAATTTTACCATCCTTCAAAATAGGTACTACGGCATCGTAATTTTCGATATTGCTAATTATAGTTTTAAGAAATTCGACATTCAAAAACGGTGTGTCGCAAGGAGTAATAAGGTTTTTGCGGGTTTGTGAGTGGCGTAGGCATGCTTCCAAGCCAGCCAAAGGACCCATGTTTTGGTAGTTATCTGGCACAACAGGTATGTTAAATGCGTTGTACGCTTGTGTATTTGCGCCTATTATTACGGTGCGGCATACTTCCTTCATGGCCGAAATGCCATATTCTATCATTTTTTTTCCATTAAACGAAAGCATAGCTTTGTTGCTGCCCATGCGGGTACTTTTGCCACCAGACAAAATTATACCTGTTATGTTTTCGTTTATAATCATGCCTCTAATGGTTGTCGATAGCGTAAAGCATATTAAAACAATGAAATATAATCTTATTTATTTCGTCCATGTATTCATCAACGGCCTTTGGGCTGCCCGGTATTGCAAATATAAGGGTTTTGTTTTTTGTGCCAGCAATAGCCCTGCTAATAAGTGCGTTAGACTTTTCCATTCCGTATTTCAAACGAACCATATCCATAATACCCGGTATTTCTTTATCGAGCAATGGTTGTATGGCCTCGGGAGCTATATCGCGTGGACCAATACCTGTGCTGCCTGTAGTGATAATAATATCGTATTCGTTTTTAAACGCTTCCAATAGTTTTTCAGAAATCATATCGGGCTCATCGGGCAATATTTGCGCGTCTATTATATGTTTTCGGCCTTTTGTTTCCATTAGTGATTGTATTTTTTTAGCCACCAACGGTCCGCTGGCGTCTTTCGAAATGCCCGCAAAACATCGATCGCTAAGCGTAATAACCAAAATTTTAAATACTTTGGGTTGAAGTAGTAATTCGCTGCCCGCATGTAGCTGTCCGCGTTGCAATACTCTACAAAAAACACCTTCTTTGGGCATCACGCAATTGCCAACTTCGCGGTAAATAACACAATTGGTGCCGTGGCATTTTTTGCCAATTTGGGTTAGTTCCAGAATTACTTCACCACAGGTAAAGCGGTCGAGTACACCTACTTTTGTAGAATCGAACCCTTGCAAGGTAATATTTTCGGCAAATTCGCCAGGTTCAATAGGTCGTCCTAATTCGCTTGAGAACTTTTCGATACTTTCGCCACCCAAAAGACTAACTTGACGATGCCATTTGCCTGCATGTGCATCGCCAATAATACCATTATCGTTCAATTCAAAACTTTTTACTGGAGTTTTTATAACCCCTTTCTTATCGGAAATATTAAGAGAAATTATTTTCATTTTTAAGGTATAGAACGCAAGAATCAAGAGCCATCAAGCCAAGAACCAAGAGCCAAGAGTTGATGAACTGTAAATTAGCGCGTTAAAATTAATATGTCAATTTAATTAATTCGTTGTATATAATGTGTTAAGACGTTGTAATGAAATAAGTCATGCGTTTTAGTATCATTCCAACGTAGGTCGCAATCCATAAAATAAAAAATACTAGGGATTGCCTTCGGCGAGCTCGTAAACTCGGTTCCTACCTTCGTCGGAATGTCAGCATACTTTTATGGATTGCCTTCGTATAGGGTTTTGTAATTCAAACATTTGCACAACTTATTTAATTACAAATCCTAAGGTGTAATAATACTATAATGAACATCTTTCATTATTATCCTCATTTCCTCATTTGTCATTTGTCATTTGTCATTTCCATATTTTCAAATTATTAACAGCTTAACACTTGCAACAAATAGTACCAAGGCGAGAGCATACTTAAGTTTTACATATTGCCATTTAAAACTTCCGGCATACGAACCTGCCATGCCACCAGCAATAGCCATAAATAACGCAATAACCATTTCATTGTTCATTACAAACCCTGTTAACCCTAAGCCCACCAAGCCCGAAACGGAATTAAGCAATATAAACATAGCCGAAACTGCAGCGGTTTCTTTCATGCTAGCCCACCGAAAAATAATTAGAATAGGGCTAAGTATAATACCGCCTCCAATGCCAATTAGTCCCGACATAAACCCTAAAACGGCACCAATTGCTAAACCTACCCAAAAAGGCAATGGTTTGGAATTTTCATTTTCGCCACGGTTCATAAAAAGCATTCGAACTATGCCCAATAATAGACATACAGCTAAAATGCCATTGTACATCGATGGAACTATTTTAAGTCCAGCACCCAAATAAGCCATTGGAATAGAAGTGATTACAAAAGGCAGCAAAAGTTTCCATTTGAAATGCCCCCCTTTGTAAAATGAAATAAACGCGACAGATGAAACAAATACGTTTAGCATTAACGCCGACGATTTCATTAATGATGGGTCGATACTGAATAGCGCCATAAGTGCCAAGTATCCGCTCGCCCCCCCATGCCCTACCGAAGAATATAGAAAGGCAACTATTAAAATGAGAAGAAAAAAAACTATTTCCATGTGTGTAAAATAAAAAACACCCCTTAACACAATGGAAAAGAGGTGTTTATATAATAAACACTTGAAACTCCTTTCCAAATAAGCCTTGTTTACCAAAGCTAGGGAGGACAGCAAGTTTCCCTGTCTATCCCATCGGTTTAGGTTTCGTGGCACATATGCTTTAGAAACCTAAACTCGGAGAAATTGTACATTTTATGAATTAGGCGTTAGGCTAGAGGCTGTAGGCTGTAGGAGCTTCGTTACAATCCATAAAATGCTGCAATAAATGCAAATTCGATAGATTTAGCTTTGATATGTGCTCTAGTCTACAGCCTAAAGCCTAAAGCCTTATCCCCGTATTGCCTTAATACCAGGTAGTTCTTTGCCTTCCATGTATTCGAGCATTGCGCCACCGCCAGTTGATACGTAGCTAACTTTATCGCCAAGCTTGTTTTTATTTATTGCTGCAACCGAATCGCCACCACCTATAAGACTATAAGCGCCTTTACTGGTTGCTTTGGCTATTGCGTGAGCCACCGACGACGTGCCCTTTGCAAATTTTTCCATTTCGAAAACGCCCATAGGGCCATTCCAAAGTATGGTTTTAGAGTTCTCAATTACTTCTTCGAAAATTTTTATCGACTCATTTGATATATCTAAACCCATCCAACCATCAGGTGTTTCATTAATTTTCGACGTGTTTATATTAGCATTTGCATCAAAAGCGTCGGCATTAACTGCATCAACGGGCAAATAAACCTTAACACCTTTTTCTTTGGCTTTTTTAAGAATATCTAAAGCTAGGTCGAGCTTATCTTCTTCGCAAAGCGATTTTCCAATTTTCCCGCCCTGTGCTTTAATGAAGGTATAAGTCATTCCTCCACCAATAATCAGATTATCAACACGATTAAGTAAATTTTCGATAATCAAAATTTTATCGGAAACTTTTGCTCCGCCCATAATAGCTGTAAAAGGTTTCTGTGGCGATAAAAGTACCTTGTCGATAGCCTTAAGCTCGCTTTCGATTAGGAAACCGAACATGCTGTCGTTAGGGAAATAAGTTGCTATTAAGGCAGTTGATGCATGCGCACGATGGGCAGTTCCAAAAGCATCATTTACATAACAATCGGCATAGCTAGCTAATTGTTTCACAAAATCTTTTTGGCTTTCCTTTACTTTAGCCTTGCCCGCTTTCTTCTCATCATCGGTTGGGTTCTCGCCTAAATGATATGGTTTACCTTCTTCTTCTTCGTAAAAGCGGAGGTTTTCGAGCAATATAATTTCGCCAGGCTTAAGAGCCGCAGTTAATTTTTTGGCTTCATCGCCCATGCAGTCGCCAGCAAAAACAACTTTCTTGCCAATATTTTTTTCAACGGCAGAGATTATGTGTTTCAACGAAAACTTATCCTGCACTTTACCATCGGGGCGGCCAAGATGCGACATCAAAATAGCCGAACCACCATCGTTTAAAATTTTGTTTATCGACAGTAAAGCCCCACGGATACGAGTATCGTCAGTAACTTCGAACGTTTGTTTGTTTAGCGGAACATTAAAATCGACTCTAACAATAGCTCTTTTACCTTTAAAATTGTATTTATCAATAGTTTGCATATATATTTTGTTTAAAATTTATGAAGACCAAAATTACACATTTTCCTGATAAAAATTAATTAGAATCGAAAACAGGCGATAAAAGTTAACAGCGATAAAATGAGGCAATTATAAAAACGTACTATAAAAATTACGCGGTAATATTTATAGTACGATATAAAAAATACCCAATTTTTTATGCATTTTATTATAAAAATTAAGGCGTAAAAATTAAAATATATTAATAAAAATAACTAATAATTTTATAATCATAAATAATGTATTACCTTTGTACACGTAAACTAATTATACATAATTGTAAATCATGGTTTTAGTACGCGATGCATACCTCCAAATGGAACCCAACCTTCACGATAACGAAATAATCGTTATTCATGGGTCGCGCCAGGTTGGTAAGTCGTCGCTTATGGAATACATTCAGGAAGTAATTGCCCGCGATAACCAAACACTATTTCTCGACCTCGAAGAACCCGCAAACCTAGTATTGTGCAACCAAGGAGTGGAAAGCGTAATGAAATATTTGGCTTCAATTAACCTTAACCTAACCCGAAAAGTATATCTCTTTATCGACGAAATACAGTATTTAGATAATCCAAGTTCGTTTCTAAAGCTTTTTCACGATAAATACAAAGGTCAAGTTAAGCTAATTGTAAGTGGCTCGTCAACATTTGCAATAAAGTCGAAGTTTAAGGACTCGCTTGTTGGTAGAACCAGTCCTTTTGAGCTTTTTCCTTTAGATTTTGCTGAATTTCTGCTGTTTAAAGGAGAAAACATAAATTTAGATGCCGACATTTCGGAAATACTAATACCGAAGTTAAAACTGCTCTTTGCCGAATTTTGTATTTATGGCGGTTACCCAGCCATAGTACTCGAAAATTCGACCATGAAAAAGGAAAAGAAGCTGCAGCAAATAATAAGCACGTACGTAAAAGCCGACATAAGGGACTTGGGCAATATCCGCGATATTCAAAAATTTAATAATTTCATCCGTATTTTGTCATCACAAACTGGCGGACAATTAAATATCAGTGAGTTATCGCGAACCGTGGGAATATCGATGCCAACCGTTGAAGAATATCTATTTATGCTCGAAAACACCTATATTATTCGCAGGGTTTATCCATTTTTTCAAAATGTACGAAGCGAATTAAGTAAAATGCCAAAAATTTTCTTCGAAGATACAGGCCTTGTTAACCTTATGGAAAACCTACGATTTTCGAGTAAAGTAACTGTCGAAATGTTCGAGAATGCCGTATTTTCCGAAATACGCAAAGTAATAAGCCTCGAAAACCTAAAGTACTGGCGCACAAATAAGCAGCAGGAAATTGATTTTATAATCAACGGCGAAAACTTAATGCCAATTGAGGTAAAACTAAACCTTACTTCGTTTACTGGGTTAAGCAGTTTAAAGTATTTTCACGACAACTATAAAACCTCAAAAGCTTATGTAGTAAGCCTTAGCAAGCCTAAAGAAACCAGCGAGTTTATCGAAGTTCTTTACCCTTGGGAAGTAAAAAAGCTGTTAAAATAATTCTGGTTACATTTGCACGTAAAATATACAAGAATGCTTTTTAAAGATATTATAGGTCAACAGCAAGTAAAACAGCGATTAATACAATCGGTAAAAGAAAACCGAATTGCACATGCGCAGCTATTTTTGGGGCCAGAAGGGTCTGGTAATTTGGCACTTGCTATTGCTTATGCCCAGTATATTAACTGTGCAAATGTCGCCGAATTAGATTCGTGCGGCGTTTGTTCGTCGTGCTCTAAGTATCAGAAACTTATACACCCCGACCTTCATTTTGTATTTCCCGTAGCAACAACAAAAAGCATAACCAAAGACCCCGTAAGCGACGATTTTATTTCGCAATGGCGCAAACTACTACTCCAAAGCCCTTACTTTAATTTGCTGCAATGGTACGAAAGTATTGATATTGAGAATAAACAAGGCAACATTAGCAAGAACGAAAGTCAGGAAATTATTCGCAAACTTAACCTAAAAACGTACGAAGCTGATTATAAAGTAATGATTATTTGGATGCCCGAACGCATGAATAACGTGGCAGCCAACAAATTACTTAAAATGTTAGAGGAACCACCCCAAAAGACTGTATTCCTGCTAGTTACCGAAAATGCAGGTATGATGCTTCAAACAATCCTTTCGCGTACGCAACTAATTAAAATACAGAAAATTAATGCCGATGAAATGTTCTCTCACCTTAAAGAACACACTAGCTACAGCGAGCAACAACTGCGCGACGCCGTTCACTTAGCCGATGGAAACTATGTGAAAGCTATGGAGGTGCTAAAAAGCGATGAAGACAATTCGTTTAACCTCGACAGGTTTGTAAGCCTTATGCGATTATGCTGGACTAAGGACGTGCTTGGTCTTATGCAATGGTGCGAATCGATGAATGGCATCGGGCGCGAACGGCAAAAAAACTTTTTGAGCTATACGTTACGGATGATCCGCGAAAACTTTGTAATGAACTGCCAAGTGCCACAATTAGCACTTTTAACCCAAAAGGAATCGGATTTTTCGTCGAAATTTTTCCCATTTATCAATCAAAATAATGTATATCAAATGGTTGAAGAAGTAAATAAAGCTCAATATCATATCGAAGCCAACGGTAGCGACAAAATAATTTTTCTCGATATGTCGTTGAAACTGATAAAGTTAATTAAAAAGTAAGAAGTACTTAGTACTTAGTACTTAGTACTTCTTACTATTTATATTTTACGTTTCAATTGCAAATCATAGCCGTTTCATTATTTTTGCATAATTTAAATAAATTCCCTTACCCGAATTAAATGGATAATAAATATATATGCTGCACCCGCGGATGCTTTAACCCTACAGGCGAATTGCCCGAAAAGGAACCTAAAGCACAGGTTGGCAGCAACAAACTCGACACAACTAATTGGCTAGCCGACTTGCCTCAAACAGGCTTGGAGACAGACATAATAGAAATTCGCTTTAAAAATACCCGCAAGGGATATTACAAAAACGTAAATAAATTGCGGTTGGTTAAAGGCGATATTGTTGCAGTTGAAGCTTCGCCAGGGCACGATATTGGTGTAGTTTGCCTTACTGGCGACCTTGTTATTAAACAGATGAAACGCACCAATTTTACTTATGCAAACGAGGACGAACTGAAAAAAGTTTACCGAAAGGCAAAAGCTGTCGATCTCGAAAAGTGGTATCAAGCCATAGAGGCCGAAACAAAAGCTATGCTTAGAGCCAGAGAAATAGCTATTTACCTAAAACTCGACATGAAAATTGGCGATGTTGAATATCAGGGCGATAAAACAAAAGCTATTTTCTATTATATAGCCGAGGATCGTGTTGATTTTCGCGAACTTATAAAAAAATTCGCTGAAGAATTTAAGGTACGCGTTGAAATGAAGCAGATTGGAGCAAGGCAGGAAGCAGGTCGTATTGGAGGCATTGGTACCTGCGGACGCGAACTATGCTGCTCCAACTGGCTTACCAACTTTGTGTCGGTTACCACCAATTCGGCTCGTTATCAGGAAATTTCGTTAAACCCAACCAAGCTGGCAGGTCAATGCGGTAAACTTAAATGTTGCCTCAATTACGAGCTAAAAACCTACCTCGATGCCCAATCGGATTTTCCAAAAACCGACATCCCTCTTGAGATATTCGACGGAACAGCCTACCACCAAAAAACCGATGTTTTCAGGCGTATGATGTGGTACACGTTCAGCAAAGACGGGGTATCGTCGCTTATACCCGTTTCGGTGGATCGAGTAAAAGAAATTATCGACCTCAACAAAAAAGGTACTAAGGCTAAAAGCCTAACCGAACCTATTGCAGGAGAAGCTGTTAAGAAAAATCTCGATTATAGCAACCCTATCGGTGGCGATAGTATTACACGTTTCGAGGATCCTAATCGCGATCAGCGCAAAAAGAAGAAGAAAAATCGAAATCCGAATTTTCAAAGAAATCCGAACGCGAACCCGAATCAAAATCCGAACTCGAACTCGAACCCGAATCAAAAACCGAATCAGAATCAGAATCAGAATCACAAGCCAAAACCAAATCCGCGAGGAAATGAAAACAAAGCATAGCTATATTTGTACGCTTAATATCATATTGTTAGCACTAGTTACAAGCTGCAATTTCGACAAGGTTTACGAAAAAACCGAAGATATTGTAAATAGTAAATGGAATAAAAAACAGGTTGTTAACTTCAATTTTAATTCGAAAGATACCATTAATGGGTACGATATTTTCGTTAACGTTCGAAACAACAACGAATACCGATACAAAAACTTATTTCTGTTTATAACTACCTTTTCTCCAAATGGTTATACCAAAGGCGATACACTCGAAATTACCCTTGCCGACGACAAAGGAAAATGGCTAGGGCATGGCATTGGCGGCGTTAATAGTATCGCAAAAGCCTACAAAAAAAATATTCGATTCCCTGTTTCGGGAACTTATAAAATAGAAGTACTGCAAGGAATGCGCAACGACATACTCGAAGGTATTATGGATGTGAGTGTTAGCGTGGAAAAAGTTAAATAAATATTCGCAAATTAGAGTGGCAAAAAACAAGCTTAAAAAGTTTGCCGAAGTGGCAACTTTCTCAAATGTAATACAAACCGAAATTGAAGAGGTTTTTCGGATCGATCATCCTATAAAAGGAAATTGGCATTCGCAGTTTTTTAAAAATAACAACCCTATTGTACTCGAACTAGGCTGTGGCAAAGGCGAATACACAACAGGATTAGCCACTCGATATCCCGAAAAAAACATTATTGGAATTGACATAAAAGGCGCCCGTATTTGGAGAGGCGCTTCGGATGCATTGCAAAATGGTCTTCTCAACGCTGGCTTTCTCCGAACTCGTATCGAGCATATATCGTCGGTATTTGCAAAAAACGAAGTCTCAGAAATATGGATAACTTTCCCTGACCCACAGGAAAAACGCGACCGATCAACGAAAAGGCTTACATCGTCGCTGTTTCTGCCTTTATACAAGCAGTTCCTAAAACCTAACGGAGTAATTCATTTAAAAACCGATAACGAAATTCTATACAACTACACCAGCCGCCTATGCTTGTTCAATAAACTCGATGTACAATACCAAACGAACGATTTGTATAACTCAGGGTTAAACGATGAGCCTCTGCTGTTGATAAAAACACATTACGAAGCACTTTTTACGTCTAAAGGACTATCGATAAAATACATACGATTCACAATCGACAATCATGACACATTCATCGAACCACCCAACAAAATCGGATGACATAAATTTTTTCGAAATGGTTTACCAAGTTACGCGGCTTATTCCATTTGGCAGAGTAACAAACTACGGCGCAATTGCCAAATATTTAGGATCGCCACAATCGTCGCGAATGGTAGGCTGGGCAATGAACACGTGCCATGCTCAAAACGAATTTGTGCCAGCACATCGTGTGGTTAATCGCAACGGACTTTTAACTGGCAAAATGCACTTTACAGGTCCCGATGTAATGCAACAGTTGCTTGAAAATGAAGGAATTGTAGTAGAAAACGACCAAATTGCCAGCTTCGCTAAATTATTTTGGGATCCGTCGAAAGAATTATCGCCAATAACTGAGTAATACAGCAAAAACAATTATATTTGCGTTATTTAAATTTATTCTAAATTACTTATGGATTATACTGTCGATCAGGTTGTAAGCGCACTGTCGCAAGTAACGCATCCTGGCTTTTCAAACGATATTGTGTCGTTAAATATGGTGAAAGACATTAATATCGAAGGCAACAAGGTAACTTTTTCACTCACGTTTCAAAAATCCACCGACCCACTAATAGGATCTATTCAAAAAGCTTGCCGTGTAGCACTTCAAACCAAGTTAGGCCCCGATGTTGAAATGGGCGAAATAATTATTCTTAGCACCTTTAAACCGCAGGTTAAAATTAGCACGCTTGCCAATGTAAAAAATATAATTGCTGTTGCTTCAGGCAAAGGTGGTGTGGGAAAATCGACTGTTGCCTCAAACCTAGCAGTTTCGCTCGTTAAGCTTGGATACAAAGTTGGGCTTATCGATGCCGACGTATATGGGCCGTCAATCCCCAAAATGTTTAATGTTGAAGGCACTAAGCCCGAACTTAAAGACCCCGACCTTATTATACCAGTTAACCGTTATGGTGTAAAACTTCTTTCAATAGGTTTTTTTGTTGAAGCTAAAGACCCACTAATTTGGCGTGGACCAATGGCTACAAACGCTTTGAAACAATTAATTAATCAAGGCGATTGGGGTGAACTCGACTATTTGCTAATCGACTTACCTCCAGGAACTGGCGATGTGCATCTTACAATTGTTCAGGAGCTTACCATTACAGGCGCAGTAATTGTTAGCACACCTCAAGATGTTGCTCTTGCCGATGCAATAAAAGGCATAAACATGTTTATGGGCGAAAAAATAAACGTTCCTGTGCTAGGATTAATCGAAAACATGGCATGGTTTACCCCCGACGAACTACCTAATAATAAATACTATATATTCGGAAAAGAAGGTTGCAAACGCCTTGCCGACGAACTTTCAATTCCTTTACTGGGTCAAATACCCATTGTGCAAAGCATTTGCGAAGGTGGCGACGACGGAAATCCATCTGCACTCGATGAGAACTCAATTGTAGGCAGTTCCTTTAAACATCTAGCCGAAAGGATGGTTGAAGAAGTAACACTACGTAACAAAACACTCGACCCAACGAAAAGGGTGGAGATTATTAAGGGGAAGAAGTAGAAGGAAGTCGGAAGTCGGAAGTCGGAAATCGGAAGTCGGTGTAATTAAGTCATGCGATTTAGTGTCATTCCGACGTAGGTCGGAACCGAGTTTACGAGCTCGCCGAAGGCAATCCATAAAAATAAAAAAAACTAGGAATTCCGACCTGCGTCGGAATGACAGCATACTTTTATGGATTGCCTTCGTGGAGCGTTTTGCAGCTCAAACAATTGTAAAACTTATTTAATTACAAGTAGTAAGGTAAAAAAGAGTGTTAATATTTTAGTTCATGACAGTAAAAAACGATAGCGAATTACTTAAACGAGTGAACGATACAATCGATTTACTACGTCCATACTTGCAATCGGACGGTGGCGACATTAACGTGGAAGAAATTACCTCCGATTTTATTGTAAAAGTAAAATTAACAGGCACTTGCGAAACATGTCCGTTTAGTATCCACACCTTAAAAGCTGGTATTGAACAAGCTTTAAAAAAGGCAATTCCCGAAATTAAGGAAGTGGTTGCGGTGTAGGTATTTACAAATGTCGATAAAAAAATGATGCTGAAATCTATTTTCCGATAGATCATTCGGCATTTTTTGTTTTGAAATTGCAAGAATATAAATAATTTTAACGGCGCAAAATAAATATATCAATTTTTAGTTATTTAGTTGAATAAACAACCCACGGTGAACCGAATATATAGCTTTTCGAAAATAATTCTTATACTGGTATTTGCATTCCTATTATCGTGTTCGCAGCAGAAAAACACCACCATATCTCGCACGTATCATGGCATAACTGCAAAATACAACATTCTGTTTAATGGCAGCGAAGGCTATAAAAAGGGTTTGAAGCAAATTGACGATACCTACAAGGACGATTATTCGCGCATTTTACCCGTGTTTACTTATGGAAATAAGGAAATTGCAGGTGCCATATCTTCCAACATGGATATTGGAATAAAAAAAGCCTCGAAACTTATTACCCTTCACTCAATTAAAGCTAAGCCGAAGGAAAAGAAGAGGAAAATGTCGGAAAAGGATAAAGAGTTTTACAACAAAAACGAATTTAACCGATGGGTGGACGATGCATATATGTTAATTGGCAAGTCGTATTTTTATAAAATGGACTATGTAAATGCAAAAGAATCGTTTAGCTTTATTACGCGCGAATTTCCTAAAGACCGAGTAAAGTTCGAAAGCTTAATTTGGCTTATTCGAATAAATTCGCAAAACGCTGAATATAAGGACGCTGAAAAGCAATTAACTACTTTGGAAAGCGATAAAAAATTTCCGAAGGAACTAACCCTCGATTTGCAAACAACGGGTGCCGACTTGGCCTTAAAGCAAAACCAATACGAGCGCGCAGCCAAATATCTCGAAAAAGCACTTTTAAAACTCCACACCAAGAAATTAAAGCTACGGTATCGCTTTATTCTTGCCCAGTTATACCAAAAAACTGGCAATTTAAGTAAGGCAACCGAAATGTACACGTATATTATTAAGCATAACCCTCCTTACGAGATGACTTTCAACGCCCAAATAAACATGGCAGAATCGGTTGAGGCAGGCACAAAAAGTACGCAAATGGTTCGCAGCAGGCTTAAAAAGATGCTCCGCGACCAGAAAAACTTCGATTTTCGCGACCAAATATATTACGCACTTGCTAATTTGGAGATGAAAGAAGGTAATCGAGAACAGGCAATAGAATTTTACAAGGAATCGGTAAAAGTAAGCACCACAAATACCGACCAAAAAGCACTCTCGTGCCTTACCCTTGCCGATATGTTTTATGCCGAAAAAAAATACGTTCCCGCTCAAGCATTTTACGATAGTACCCTCTTAAATATAGCTCAGGACTATCCAGGCATTCCAAACTTGAAAATAAAGGCTACAAGCTTAAACCGACTAGTTGAAGCACTAAACACCATTTCGTTCGAAGATAGCGTTCAAATTGTTGCCAAACTTCCTGAAGCCGACCAATTAAGACTAATAGATGGAATTATATACAATTTAAAAAAGGCTGAAGAGGAAGCCAAGGAAGCTGAAGTACAACGTTTACAGGAATACTATAACAATCAGAATCTTAAAAATAACGCAAACGATGCTTCGACCCAAGCAAAATGGTATTTTTACAACCCCGTATCGGTAGCGCAAGGAACAAGAGATTTTCAATTGCGATGGAACAAACGTAAATTGGAAGATAACTGGAGACGGCGTAATAAAAGTGTAATGTCATTTGATGGCGATGTAGCTGAAAATGAATACTCAGATAAAAAACTCGATAAGGACAAAAAAAAGAAACTCGATAACAAATCGCCAGAGTTCTATATTCAAAATCTTCCGTTAACCGTCTCAATGTTAACTGTTTCGAAACAGCGCGTGTTAGATGGCTATTTTAATGCTGGGCAGGTTTACCGAAACGAACTTAAAGATTTAAACGAGGCCGTGGCTATTTACGAAAAAATGATGGAACGGTTTCCTAATTGCGAATACAACACAAATGTTTATTACCAGCTATATACAATGTTTACCGAAATGGGAAATGCCTCTAAAGCAACGTATTACAAAAATCTTATTATTTCGAAGTTTCCCGAAAGCTTGTATGCAAAACTGCTTTCCGACCCCGAATACTACAAACAACTAATAGAAAAAGAAAAGGAAGCCGACAACTATTACGAAGAAACCTATAATTTATATAATTCGAGCAATTTTACTCAAGTTATATCTAACGCAAACTCAGCCAGCACCCGTTTCAAGGGAAATGCGGTAATACCCAAATTTGCACTTTTAAAAGCCTTGGCAATTGGCAAAACATCCGACCCAATGTCGTTTAGAAACGAACTTACTGAAGTAGCAAAAAACTATCCCACAAACGAAGTGGCAGTAAGGGCTAACGAAATAATTGGATTTATGAACACCTATAAACCCGAAACCAAGCAACTGGAGGACAAAAAGATAGCCGAGATAATTTATAACTCAAGCGATTCATCCTCATTTCTTGTGGCTTTGGTGGTCGACCGAAAAGAAGATATCAATCAGATAGTGTTCGACTTAATAAATTTTAATCTCGATAATTTTAGCAACGACCATCTCGAACTTAACAACGAGAATTTCGGCAAAACTTATAAACTCCTCATAATAAAGAGTTTCGCCGATAAAGATAAAGCCATGAAGTACTTCACTAGTTTAGCAGCTAAACCCGAAACACTAAAGAACATAAAAAGCGATACAAAACTTCAATTTGTTATTTCGCTTGTAAATTTGGAAATGCTTCGCAAACAGGACAATGCAGACACTTACATGCAATTTTTTAAGAAACACTTTTAAGATCGTTAAGCATAACTTCCCCCCCCCTACACTCCAAAATGTTTTTTTTGGCAGAAGTGAGGTTTAATTTAAAATAATCTCCAAAAAAAACTTAACTTTGAACAAAAGGGCATAACCTTAATGATAATATTACGTTAGACAGATAAATATTATCTAATAAAAATGTGTTAATATAGTTAATTATGAGAATCATAGCTTTATCAAGTTTTTTAGCTTCGTTGTTTTTAGCATCAGCAACTGCTCAAATACAGTTACAACACGATAAAAAAGTTTACGTTAGTGCCGACAAAAAGGTGTATATCAATAAAGATCAACCAATTTACTTTCGTATATCAACATCGCCCGATGCGAATGCTCCGTCGTACATACTTCCTAGCGAGCAAACGGCGCAATATGCCAACCCAATGTATTTCGATACAGAAGGTAGAAATACGCTCCGTTCGCCATCGGCAGTGGATTCAATAACAAAAAAAACAATCTTACCTAAACAAGATGTACAGTTTGATATGTATGCCGATGGTATCAATCCTGCAACAACAATGCATATAACTGGGTCTGATAAGCATATAAGCCACAATAAAATATACTACGGGCAAGGTTTGAAAATGGCACTTAAAGCAAAGGATGGCATTTCGGGTGTCGACAAAACCTACATCTCGATAAACGAAACTCCATACACCGATTTTGCTGCAATTACTTCACCTTTTGAAATGCAGAAAGAATATACTATAAAATATTACTCTGTTGATAATGTTGGTAATGTTGAAGTTCCTTTAACTATATCTTTCGAAACCGATTACACAGCACCATTAACTAACTTTAAAATTTTGGGCGAAAGTAAAGGTAACGTGTTGTCGTCCAAAGCTTCCATAAGCCTCACCAGTATCGATACCCTTTCGGGAGTTAAAGCCATAATGTATTCGATAAACGACGCTTCAGCAAAGGTATATACCGCTCCTATCCCACTTTCGGTATTAAAAGATGGGAAATCGAAAATACGGTATTATGCAATTGATTACGTGGGTAATAAAGAAGAAGAAAGAATTATAGCAGCATCAACCGAAACTATGGGCGAAAACACCGATGCGTCCGCCTTTAGCTTCTATATCGATAAGGAAGCACCTACAATTTCGAGCGAAATTATTGGCGATCAGCACAAAGGAAAACAGCTATACATCTCGGCACGAAGCAAATTTCAGATAAATGCAATTGATGAAAAATCAGGGGTCGACAAAGTTCTTTATAGCATTAATAACAGCACGTTAAAAGATATTTACGCCGAACCCTTTACCCTAAACAATAGTGGAGCGCAGTCGATTTTTTTCGCATCATCGGACAATGTTGGAAACTTTGCATTGGCTAAAACTCAACAATTGTATGTAGATGCAAGTCAACCATCAACTAAACATGCATTTATAGGGAATCAGTATAAAAGTCGCGATACACTATTTATAACCTCAAACACAAAACTATCGTTAACCAGCATCGATGCAGGCTCGGGTATATCAAGCATAAAATATATTATCGACGGAAAAACACCCGAAAATTACACCCAGTCTATTCAGTTCGATCGGGAAGGCTTTCATTCCGTTGAATATGGTGCTACTGATAATGTGAACAATGCCGAAGAAACCAAAAAATGTACATTTATAATCGATAACACACCGCCACAAATATTGTATCACTTTAGTGTAAAGGAAATTGGCGAAAAAACCGTTCGCAACGAAAAATACACAATATACCCTTCAAATGCCATGCTTTATTTGGCTGCAACCGATAACAACTCGGGAAGCGAAAGTATTAGCTACCGTGTTAACGACCAAAAGGAAACACTAAACCAGATACCAATAAAAGGCTTTACACCAGGCAATTATCAGGTGGAAGTACTTGCTAACGATGTTCTTAAGAATAAAACATCTCTAATAATCAGGTTTTCAATAGAAAAGTAATGTATTTAAAATAGAGCACAAATACGCTATGCGAAAAATACTAACGTCTATTATACTTATAGTTACGTTTGCGTCAAATGCAAGCTCGCAGGAAGAGAATTTTATTGCTGCGTCGATATATAATTTTACGCGCAACATCGAATGGCCTGACAATACAAAAGGTGGCGATTTTATTATCGGTGTTATAGGTCATAAATCGGTGTACGACAAGCTTAAAGAAATTACCGAAGGTCGAAAAATGGAAAATCAAAATTTCCTAATTCGATACTTCGATACTACCAAGAGCATTACGCAAAGCCATATTCTATTTGTAGGTTTTTGGCAAAGTAAAGATTTACAATCGATTTGCGAAAAAACTTCTAGTGCCCAAACTCTTATTATTTCCGAAAAAGATGGAATGATAGAAAGCGGAGCAGCCATTAATTTCGTGGTTCGTAATGGCGTAATAAAATTTGAGATAAAAAGAAGCAATATCGAAAAACGCAAGTTAATTGTAGGTAATGCACTAGTTAACCTTGCCTACAAAACATATTAATTTAAGACCTCTTGACTTGGTGTAAACTATATTGTCGAAATTATCTCCATAAATACAAGGTTAATAAGGTTTATTTAACTCGGTATATAAATTTCTACTAAGGTTAACAAATTTAAAATAAGGTTTTTAACTATACTTCTTTAACCTTAGTAGAAAAAGTTGAGCCTTTTCAACCAACCTTGTTACCTTATTACCTTATTGCTACCTCTTGGCTCTTGGCTCTTAAATCTTGCGTTTTACATTTTTTTTCATAACAATACAAATGATTAATTTATTTTTATCAGAAAAGTGTAATTTTGCATTTTTAAAAAAACCAGCAAGCTTTATAATTAAATCAATCAAATAAGCAACATTGGCTTATTATTAAATATATTTCAAATGGCACTACGTTTTATGACTGCCGAAGAGGCGGCTTCGATTGTTAAGCATGGCGACAACCTAGGATTTAGCGGCTTTACGCCAGCTGGCTCCCCAAAAGAAGTACCAACAGCTATTGCCGAAAGGGCTATGGCAGAGCATGCTAACGGCAAACCGTTTAAGATAGGTATGTTTACTGGCGCATCAACTGGCGATTCGCTCGATGGCGCATTAGCCCGCGCCAATGCAATAGCATTTCGCACTCCATATCAAGCGAATAGCGATTTAAAAGAATTGCTCAATTCGGGAGATGTTAATTATTACGACATGCACCTTTCGCAAATAGCCCAAGAGCTGCGATATGGATTTCTGGGCAAAGTAGATATTGCAGTAATTGAAGCCTGCGACGTAACCGAAAATGGCGAAATTTTCCTTACAACGGGTGTTGGCATTTCGCCCACTCTAGCTCGGTTGGCTAAAAAAATTATAATCGAATTAAACCATAAACACCCAAAATCACTTAAAGGTGTGCATGATATATACGAGCCTCTCGATCCACCTTTCCGCAAGGAGATACCTATTTTTAATGTAAACGACCGAATTGGTAAAGAGTTCATAAAGGTTGATCCATCGAAAATAATAGGGGTTGTTGAAACAAACCGAGCCGATGAAGTTGGCGGATTTGCCCCAATAGCGCCAGTTACAGCTAAAATTGGCGAAAACGTAGCAGCCTTTTTAGCTAGCCAAATACGTAGCGGAGTTATTCCTAAAGAATTTCTCCCAATTCAATCGGGCGTAGGAAACATTGCGAATGCCGTGCTGGCGTCGTTAGGAGCGAACCCCGATATTCCGCCCTTTAAAATGTACACCGAAGTTATTCAAGATTCTGTTATCGACCTTATGAAGGATGGAAATGTTACATTTGCAAGTGGCTGCTCGCTTACAATTAGTCCAACCGTACTCGAAGAAGTTTACAACAATTTCGATTACTTCCGTAGTAAATTTATACTTCGTCCTCAGGAACTTTCAAACAACCCCGAGGTAGTTCGCCGGTTAGGCTTAATAACCATTAACACAGCGCTTGAAGCCGATATATTTGGAAATGTGAACAGTACACACGTTCTCGGAAAACACATGATAAATGGCTTAGGCGGTTCTGGCGATTTTACCCGTAACAGTTTCTTCTCCATATTTACATGTCCTTCGATAGCCAAAGGTGGCAAAATTAGTGCTATAGTGCCAATGGTAAGCCATGTGGATCATAGCGAACACTCGGTAAAGGTAATTATTACCGAACAAGGCATAGCCGACTTGCGCGGAAAATCGCCTATTCAGCGCGCTCAAACCATTATCGAAAATTGCGTACACCCTAGTTACAAGGAAATGCTTTGGGATTACATTAAACTCGAGGAGAAGGTACACACTCCTCAGTCTCTAGCCGCTTGCTTTGGCATGCACGTTCAGTTTGCCAAAACTGGCGATATGCGCGAAACTCAATGGGGCGATTACATAGGGTAATTTAATATACTTTTAAACAACATTATAAGAGCCGAAAGTTTAAGTAAACCTTCGGCTCTTTTATTATTGCGCCTTACCGCTTCTGTTTTATAAATTTAATAACCTAATAGCTTGAAAAACCAAACATACATGTATTTTTGTAAGATATTTAATAGTACTGATATACTATAACTTAATATGATATTTACGCATCAATATTTTATGAACGAAGCCTTAAAAGAGGCTCGTAAAGCTTTAAATAAGAACGAAGTACCTATTGGAGCAGTGGTAGTTTGCCAAAATACAATTATTGCCCGAGCTCATAACCTTACCGAAACACTAAACGATGTTACCGCTCATGCCGAAATGCAGGCAATTACATCGGCGGCCAATTACCTTAACGGGAAATACCTCGACCAATGCACTTTGTATGTAACTTTGGAACCATGCCCAATGTGCGCAGGAGCATTGTATTGGGCGCATTTAGCCGAATTAGTTTTCGGAGCATTCGATACAAAACGAGGATACACAACAATAAAAACACCATTCCTTCATCCTAAAACCAAAGTTGAAACAGGTGTGCTAGCCGAGGAAGCTTCGCAATTATTAAAAGATTTTTTTGCAAAAAAAAGAAATTAAAAATGGAAAAATGACAAATTACAGATGTGCAAATTACAAATGAGGAAATGACAAATGTGAAGATGTGAAAATTACAAATTATCAATAAAAAATAGCCCATAAAAAATAAAAAATGATTATTGAGATACTTATAATATTGGGATTGATAGCGCTTAACGGACTTTTTGCTATGGCCGAAATTGCAATGGTATCGGCACGCCGTTCCAAACTAGAGCATTCGGCGGCAAATGGCGATCGAAAATCGGCGCAAGTGCTGTCGATACTTAGCAATCCAGGTAAGTTTCTTTCAACCGTGCAAATAGGAATGACCTTTGTTAATGTGTTTACCGGTGTTTATTCCGGAGCATCTATTGCTAATAAAGTAGCTATTTGGTTCGATCAATTTCCAACAATACAGCCATATAGCCATAGTATTGCTATTACCTTGGTAGTTGTACTTATTACATTTTTTACGCTCGTAATTGGCGAACTTGTGCCCAAGCAAATAGGTATGATACGATCCGAAGGTATTGCCCGAAATGCTGCCTTTCCCATGAAATACTTCTCCATATTTGCCTTTCCGCTAATATGGTTTCTGAGTATGCCTGGCGAAAAAATTGTTAAGCTTCTGAAGATAAAACCTTCACACGATTCGAAAGTTACTGAAGATGAAATAAAGGCTATAATTAACGAAGGACGGCAAGATGGCGAAATTCAAGAGATTGAACAGGATATTGTAGAGCGTGTGTTTCATCTTGGCGATCGTAAAGCGGGGTCGCTTATGACTCATCGCACCGATCTCGATTATTTAGATATAAGCAATACCGAGGAAGATATTAAATCGAAAATAATTTCGGGGCTGCATTCAGTATATCCAGTTTGCGAAAATAATCTCGATAAAGTACTTGGCGTAGTTCTTGTTAAAGAATTGTTTACAAGTCACTTATTAAAAGAACCTATTAGCTTAGCTAAATACCTAAAGGAACCTTTATACATTTTAGAAAGCAATACAGCCTATGAAGTTCTCGAAAAATTTCGCGAAGTTAAACAACATCATGGTTTAGTTGTTGATGAATACGGGTCGGTAGTTGGGTTAATTACGTTAAATAATATTTTGGAAGCACTTGTAGGCGAAATTCCAAAAAGCGACCAAACCGAATTCGAAATTGTTGAGCGCGAAGATGGTTCGTGGCTTGTAGACGGCCAACTGCCGTTCTTCGAATTTGTTCAGGAATTTGACATTCAATATTTCGATAAAACAAAAATTAAGTACAACACACTTGGAGGATTCGCTCTATCGCACCTACGTAAGATTCCTAAAACTGGTGAGAAGTTTTGGTGGCGCGAGTACGAATTTGAAATTGTTGACATGGACGACAACAGAATTGATAAGATATTGGTTAAGAAAGTCGGAAGTCGGAAGTAAGAAGTCGGAAGTCGGAAGACATCGTATGAGCATTGTTCTTGGTTCTTGGCTCTTGATTCTTGGCTCTTGATTCTTGCATTCTAAATACACATCTGAGCAAAAAACACTTTAAAATGAACTTAAAAAACATAGTAACTGCAATCTTATTATCAATGGGTTTATTTACTTCGGCAACCTCGCAGCAGGAAAAAAAAGTAAAAAACGTAATAATGATGATACCCGACGGAACAAGCACTAGCGTTTTATCGCTGGCACGCTGGTATAAGTATGGCATTTGCCCTGCCGACAGTGTGTGTTGGTTAACCATCGACAAACTTATTTGCGGACTTGTAAAAACACACTCGTCCGACGCTCCAATAGGCGACTCGGCACCTACTGGTAGCACGTATGCAACAGGTTATCTTTCGCAGTCGGGCTATGTAGCTACTTATCCCAAATCGGCAGGCAAAGGCAAAGACCTAGTTTATGTCAATCCTAAAAGAGCTTATCAACCTTTGTTTACAGTACTCGAAGCAGCAAAAATTAATCGTAAATCGACTGGTTTAGTTGTAACATGCCAATTTACACACGCCACCCCTGCCGATTTTTCGGCGCACACCCACGAGCGCGATGAGTTAGATTTAATTGCTAAACAAATGGTTTATAATAATATAGACGTTGTTTTTGGCGGAGGAACTCAATACCTCGATCCGCTTAAGCGCAACGATAAGTTGGATTTGGTTTCCATACTTAAAAACTTCAATTACAAGTATATTAATAAAATGCACGATTTTAAAAGCCTTAAGCCAACCAATAGTAAGGTGTGGGGGCTTTTTGCCAACGGCGATTTACCTTTCGATATCGACCGTAACAACGACTCTGTTCCGTCGCTAGCGGAAATGACAGAAAAATCAATCGAAATACTTTCCAGCAATCCCGAAGGTTTTTTTCTAATGGTGGAAGGCAGCAAAGTGGACTGGGCAGCGCACAATAACGATCCTGTGGGTGTAGTATCGGAATTTGTGGCATTCGACAAAGCGGTGCAAGTTGCACTTAATTTTGCAAAAAACGACGGCAATACAGCCATTGTAATTTGTCCCGACCACGGCAATAGTGGTATAAGTATAGGTAATGAAAGGTCAAATAAAAGCTACGACACACTTTGTATAGAAAGTTTAATGTCTCCGCTAACCAATTGCAAGTACACAGCCGAAGGTATGGCCAAAATACTTAATTCACTTACCGATATTAACAGCATACCCAAAGTATTCGCCGAAAACACCAATATAAAATTAACTCCGCTAGAGCTATCAATGTTGAAGGAAACTGTTAATAAAAATTTCAGAACTCTTACCCAAAAAATAGCTAAAATATACACCGATCATTCGTATATTGGCTTCACAAGCATGGGGCACACTGGCGAGGACGTTATGCTTGCAATGTATCATCCACGTAATTATAGGTTATCGGGCATTGTTAAAAATACCGAGGTTAACACTTACTTAAAAGACATTCTTGGTGGCTACAACCTCGACTCGCTTTCGAACCAGTATTATTGTATCGACACGTTAGCACTTAAAGGCTACCTTTGGCAAATAAATGCAAACCAAACCTCGAAAAATTATTCAACCTTAGTTATTCGAAAAGAAGCTAAAGCTGCCAAACATGCCGAAATTGAAGCATACACTAATTACGTTACCATTTATAATAACATGGAAGTGGTTAAGAAAATAAACCTAAATAGTATTGCAATATACGTATCGGTACCCGATGAAAATATAAGTCGTTTCTATATACAAAAAACTATTGGTGAGATACTTGAAAAGGAAATTTGACGCACGATGAGTAAAAATAATCTGAAACAATAACAAATTAGATACTTTTACCCTATTCCTTCAAAGGAACTGCACCAAATTGACTTGTTTGCCCTATTCCATATTTGCAACTGCACCAAATTAACTTGTTTGTCCTATTTTATATTTGAAACTACAACGAATTGACTTGATTGTCCTATTCCATATTTACAACTTCACTAAATTGACTTGTTTGCCCTATTACATATTTACAACTGCACTAAATTGACCTGTTTGACCCTATTCCTTCAAGCAAAAAGGAAGCCGAAAACCTGTCAGAATTATTTACGAAATTAATCACCTTATAAATGAACAATTCCAATTCGCCAAAACTTTTTAATATTGTAGTAATAGTAGCTGCCTTAGGGTATTTTGTTGATATTTACGACCTTATATTGTTTGGAATTGTAAAAAACCCAAGCTTAATCGATTTAGGAATAACCGATAAAGCCGAACTATTCAGTAAAGGAAACTACCTTTTAAGCATACAAATGGCCGGAATGCTGCTTGGCGGCATTGTTTGGGGAATTATGGGCGACAAGCGTGGGCGGCTATCTACATTATTTTTTACCATTCTAATATATTCTCTAGCCAATATTGCTAACGGTTTTGTTCAAACTATTGAGCAATACGCCTGTTTACGGTTTATTGCAGGTTTTGGACTTTCGGGCGAGCTAGGCATTGGCATAACGCTCGTTTCGGAAGTAATGTCGAAAGAAAAACGAGGCATAGGCGCAAGTATTGTTTCGGGAATAGGGATTGCGGGTGCTGTACTAGGCTTTTTAGTTGCCGAAAAATTTAATTGGCGAATAGCTTACATCACTGGTGGTGCATTGGGCTTGCTATTATTATTTCTGCGAATGTCGGTTTACGAATCGGGCATGTTCGAGAAAACAAAGACTTTAACAATTAGCAAGGGAAACTTTTTTTGCTTGTTTACCAACACGAAGCGATTTAAAAAATTGGCGTTTTGCATATTATTGGGACTACCAACCTGGTACACTGTTAGCGTGCTAGCCATTAATGCACCTTCGCTGGCACAGGATGCTTTGCATATTTCTGGCACAATTAAGGGTTCTACATCGGTAATGATGCATTACATAGGGGCAGCAATCGGCAGTTTTTTGTTCGGATATATTTCTATAAAATTACAATCGCGCCGAAAAGCCATTATAATTGCAATATTGAGTATAGCGGCATTTACCGCAGTTTATTTTTCGTTGTTTGGCGCAAGCAATACCGTTTTTTACGCCACCATTCTATTATTGGGCATTCCGATGGGTGGTTTGTGGACAATTTTTATAACAACTACTACGGAACAGTTCGGTACCAACATTCGGGCAACTGTAACTACATCGGCACCAAATTTTGTTCGTGGCGGCACTATACTAATAACCTATATGTTAGCACTTTTTACACCAATAGTAGGGTTATGGATGTCGGGGGTTATGGTAGGCGTGCTAATTATAGTAGTGGCCTTGCTTGCAGTGTTTTTTACCGAAGAAACGTATGCGAAAAATTTGGATTATATTGAAGATGTGTAACATATTAAGCTATTTGCCCTTTTTTTACAAAATATTATATAATTTTAGCAAGATATTAATAAACCAACTAGAAGTAAGCCATATTTAAGCCATTTTATGTTGTTATTTAATAGTAGCCATGTCGTTATTTTGTAAATATAAAACGTACTAAAAATGCCTACCATCAATTGTTGTCGAGTGTTAATAAAACCAATATCTTTGTGCGATTAGTTTTCGAACCATTTATGCTACTAATCTCGCTAAGATGCCTAATGATAATTCACTTCCAATCAATAATAAGCAACATCAATTCGATTGTCGGTATCTCGAAATGGCTCGAATATGGGCTCAGAACTCGTATTGTAAGCGGCGGCAAGTTGGAGCGCTGCTTGTACATGGCAAAATGATAATTAGCGATGGTTACAATGGCACACCATCGGGCTTCGAAAATATTTGTGAGGACGAAAGCAACACTACTCTTCCGTATGTACTTCACGCCGAGGCTAATGCAATAACCAAAGTAGCCAAATCGAACAACAGCAGCGAAGGAGCCACATTATATGTAACTACTTCGCCGTGTGTGGAATGCGCCAAACTTATAATTCAATCGGGTATTCGAAGGGTTGTTTTTTGCGATAAATACCATAATCAGGACGGATTGCGCCTTTTAGAACGCGCCTGTGTTGAAGTTGAATTTATTGATATTGAAAATAAGTACTAAGTACTCAATACTAATTTTAATGAGCATTTATAATAAAAAATCGGTTGTTTTATTTCCTATAATTTTGGCCTTGGTGCTGGTTTTAGGAATGTATTTGGGTGTTAAATTGAACAAAACTGGCATAAGCGAACGATTACTTATATACCCACGTGTTGATAAGGTAAATAGCGTTTTAAACCTCATCGAAGATTCTTATGTCGATTCCGTGTCGCGTGGACAACTGGAGGAGGTAGCCATCAATTCGATACTTCAAAAGCTCGACCCTCATTCGGTTTACATTCCTGCCGACGAACTACAAGCCTTGAACGAGCCACTTGAAGGCAATTTCAGCGGGATAGGGGTTCAGTTTAACTCGCAAAACGACACCATTATTGTTATTTCTACTGTTGCCAATGGTCCATCGGAGCGTGTTGGCGTAAAAGCTGGCGATAGAATTATAAAAGTAGGCGATTCGCTGGTTGCTGGTGTTAATATGCCCACCGATAAGATTATTAAGAAACTAAAAGGCAAAAAGGGTTCCATAGTAAAAATATCGATAAAACGAAATGGGTATAAGGAACTAGTTAATTTTCAAATTACCCGCGATGTTATTCCTCTATATAGTGTAGATGTATCGTATATGATTGCGCCACAGATAGGTTATATAAAACTTAACAAATTTGCCAAAACCACTTTCGACGAGTATATGTCGGCTGTTAGATTGCTTCACGCAAAGGGAATGAAGAAGATGGTACTCGACTTACGCGGCAACGGTGGTGGTTTGCTGGAATCGGCCATTAAAATTGCCGACCAGTTTTTAGACAATCGCCAGCTAATAGTTTATACCCAAGGTCGCACCCGACCTCGAACAAACGCTTATTCTACCGCTGGAGGCGAATGTTTAAAAGACTCGCTAATAATTTTGATGGACGAATACTCGGCGTCGGCAAGCGAAATTTTAGCAGGTGCTTTGCAGGACAACGACCGCTGTTACATAGTTGGGCGCCGTAGTTTCGGAAAAGGATTAGTGCAAGAACAATCGCCGTTACCAGGTGGAGCAGCTATGCGCCTTACCATTGCAAGATACTACACACCAACGGGGCGGAGCATTCAGAAATCATATACCAAAGGAACCAGTAAATATTACGAGGAAGTACACGACAGATATGTGCATGGCGATATGGCTGCCGCCGACAGTAATAAATTTGCCGATACGCTTAAATTTATTACCCCCAAAGGGCGTGTTGTTTATGGCGGTGGCGGCATTATGCCAGATATGTTTGTGCCTATCGACACATCGGCATACTCATATTATTATTACCACGTTCGCGAAAAGGGTTTAATTTACAAGTTTGCATTTGCATACACCGATGCAAACCGAGAAAAGCTAAGTAAATTTAAAACATATAAGCAACTTAGCGCATACCTAAAAAAGGTTGATATTCTTAAACAGTTTATAAGGTTTACCGACAAGCAAGGAATTGATAAATACCCGAACGATTTAAAAGTATCGAGCAAAGCTATTGGTAATCAACTAGAAGCATTTATTATACGTAACTTTTTCGACAATAACGGTTTTTATCCAACGATAAACACAATCGATAACACTGCAAATAAAGCACTTGAGGTTTTCGAGAACCAAAAAAGCCGACCCAAAAAATGAATCGGCTTTTATTTGTTTTATATTGATAATGATTAGTTTACAACAGCTTCGCTATCGTCAACTAAAATACGACCGCAATACTCGCAAACAATAATTTTCTTGCGGCTTTTAATGTCGAGTTGGCGTTGAGGTGGTATTTTGTTAAAGCAACCACCACAAGCGTCGCGTTCAACAGTAGCTACAGCTAATCCGTTGCGAGCATTTGTACGAATTCGCTTATATGCGTTAAGCAATCTAACTTCGATAACCTTTTCAATATCAAGCGATTTATTGATAAGACCCTGTTCTTCCTTTTGTGTGTCGGCAACAATATCTTCCAGCTCCTTCTTTTTGTTATTCAAATCGAGCTTACGTTCTTCGAGCAATTTTGAAGCTTGTTCTATAGATTGCTTTTTTTCATTCGACTGAGATGTAAATTCTCTAATACGTTTCTCGCATAATTCAATTTCTAGCCTTTGAAATTCAACTTCCTTGGTTAACGAATCGAATTCTCTATTGTTACGTACATTATTTTGCTGTTCAGCATATTTGGTAATCAACTCATTTGCACTAACAATCTCATTTTTTTTGTTGCTAGCGGCTGTATCAAGTGTTTTAATTTCATCCTGATAATTCTGAATACGAGTCTCTAATCCAGCTATTTCATCTTCTAAATCCTGCACTTCGAGTGGTAATTCGCCACGTAAAATTTTAATTTTATCGATACCCGAATGAACTTTCTGAAGCTGAAATAATGCGTTGAGTTTATCTTCAATAGAATATTCTGAAACGTCTGTTGCTTTGCTTTTGTCCGATGCCATACTTTATAAATAATTTATTGGATTAGTTTTTACTTTTGTAAAACGAATTGCAAAATTAGAGAAATTTTTTACAAGTAAATCATAAAAAATTTCGAGGGTGTATTGTTCGCTTTCGTAATGACCAATATCTGCAATGATAATCGACCTTTCAGCGTCGAAAAACTGATGATATTTAAAATCGGAGGTAACAAATGCATCGGCTCCAGCCTTTTTCGCATCGGTTAATAGAAAACTTCCGCTTCCCCCGCATAGTGCCACTTTCAGCACATTTTCCTTCACAATTTCGGTATGTTTTATTACAGGTGTGCCGAAAATTGTTTTAAGTTTTTGAAGAAATGTTATTGCATCCAAAGAATTTTCGAACTCGCCAATTACGCCAGCGCCTACATTATTCTGTTTATTGTTTAAAGGATAGATATCGTAAGCCACTTCCTCGTATGGATGAGCCTTTAACAATGCATCAATAATTTTATTTTCAAGATGTTTTGGAAATATTGTTTCAATGCGTGTTTCGGGCTCGTTATGAATGGTGTTTTTAGAGCCAACAAAAGGAGTAGCCGATTCCAATGCCCTGAAAGTTCCTTCGCCCTGCAAATTATAACTACAGCTATCGTAATTGCCTATACAGCCAGCTCCGGCCAAAAATAGCGCATTTCTAACAATATCGGCATGTTTAATAGGTGCAAATGTTACCAGCTTAAGTAAGTTACCTGTTAAAGGCTTCAATACATGCATATTGACAAGCCCAAGCTTTTCGCCCATTTTAAAACTAACGCCTTGCGAAATGTTGTCGATATTAGTATGGCACGAAAATATTGAAACGTCGTGTTTTATTGCCTTTACAATAGTTTTTTCGATATAGTTGTTCCCTGTAAGCCGCTTTATTCCGCTAAAAATTAATGGGTGATGCGAAATAACAAGATTGGCTCCGATTGCAACAGCTTCATCAATAATGCTTTCGGTAACATCGATACATAGCAGAATACCTGTAACTTTGTTACTAGCATTGCCAACTTGCAAACCACTGTTATCGTACGATTCTTGATAACTTGGCGGCGCAAAATTTTCGAAAAGCTGAATAATGTTACTTACTGAGGGCATGAAATAAAAAAGTAAGAAGTACTGAGTACAAAGTAATAAGAAAAGACTCGCCTACGTCTCTAACTGCTGTTTAAGCTCTTGTAATGATTGTTTTATCTCTTGGAGAGTTTTAACTATTTCGAAGTTATTTTCTAAGTCTTCGCGGTTATCTTTAAGTTTCATTTGCGCGCCTTTAAGCGTTAACCCGCGTTCGCGAACCAAATGAAAAATAAGATGAAAATTTTCGATATCGACCTTGGTAAATAATCGATTACCTTTTTTATTTTTTTTAGGTTTAATAATATCGAATTCCTTTTCCCAAAAGCGTATAAGAGAAGTGTTTACGCTAAACATTGCGGCTACTTCGCCTATGCTGTAATATAGTTTCTCTACTTTTTTATCTTTGTAAGGCATTGCTGTAACAAATATGTAAAATACAGTAGTTTAAATGCTTGTAAGTATTAATCGAATGTTTGTCCGCTTCGCGACGATATATCTATCATCTGGTCGAACTGTTCGGGAGTTAAATCGTTGGCATAGAAATATGCAGGATTTTGAGTATTTCCATTTTTACGAACTTCGTAATGCAAATGCGGAGCGGTAGATAGACCTGTACTTCCAACATATCCAATTACATCGCCTCGTTTAACAGCTTGTCCAAGTTTGGCTTTAAAGCCGTCCATGTGTCCATAAATAGTTTTATATCCAAATCCATGATCGATCATTATCATTTTGCCATATCCCTGACCATAAGGATTATGCTCTAATTCAGCAACTATTCCGTCGGCGGTGGCATAAATATCGGTTCCTGTTGGTGCAGTAAAATCCATTCCTTCATGAAATTTCCGTATTTTATATATAGGATGAATGCGCCATCCAAAGCCCGATGCGGTGCGTGTAAGGTCTTTATTCGAAATAGGCATAATAAGCGGAGTGCATTTAAGCATAGCCTCCTTGTTAAGTGCCTTTTCAATTATTTCGTCGTACGATTTCGACTGAATATATAATCGCTTGGAAATGATATCTATTCTACGTGCTGTATTAACAACCAACTCCGAATTCGTGTTTTTTTCAATCTCGTCGTACCTGTTAACACCACCAAAGCCTGCCTGCCGTACAGCTTTCGAAATAGGTTCGGCCTCAAAAATAGTTCGGTAAATGTTATCGTCGCGTTGCTGAATGTCGTCGAGAACCGATTGAACTTGATCGAGCTTTTTGCCCATAATTTCGTATTGTAAAACCAATTGGCTTTTTTCGCGAATAAGCGATTTTTCCTTTGGAGAATCGAAGAAATACGAAAAAACTACGTAGTATATAATCGAAATAACTATACTTGCAGAAAAAAAAGTAAACGATTTTAAAATCCAAATTTTAAAGCTCGTCCTTACTTTATCGAAGCTAAGCGACTCAGGGTTAAATCGGTATTTTACTTTCGCCATAGTGTTCTTTGTATTTGATAATGTTATTATTACAAATACAATACTTCGGTAACCTTTTTTCAACTTGTTAATAATTAACAAGTTGAAATACATGGAAATAGGTTGAAATATTTTTATATTTCTATGTATTTCAACGTTTTACAATTATATTGGAATTGTAAAAATTAAAAGTTTTCCGAACTATTGAAATAAGTTCTGTACGCATAATGAAACCAGTTAATTTGCAGTGATTTATAAATATACTGTAATACATAAAAATATTTCTTTATCGCTATGTATTTCTGTGTATTTCTGTGTATTTCAGCATATTAACAATAAACAACGTAACATAAACAGCAAACGTACTAAACTATTGTAAACAGTAGTAGGCAACAAATCTAATTGAAAATATTAATTTTGCAAAATATTTGACCAATATTATAAATAAATACACCAAATAACATAAAACAATCATAAATAAATCAAAGCATTATATGAATTCGTTTGAAATTAGAGATTCGTTCCTGAAGTTTTTTGAGTCGAAAGGTCATAAAATTGTTCCGTCGGCTCCATTAGTTGTTAAAAACGACCCAACGCTAATGTTTACCAATGCTGGCATGAACCAGTTTAAAGACCTTTTTTTAGGAAACGAGCCTGCCAAATATACACGCATTGCCGACAGTCAGAAATGCCTACGCGTTTCGGGTAAACATAACGATTTGGAAGAAGTTGGGCACGATACCTATCACCATACAATGTTCGAAATGCTTGGCAACTGGTCGATTGGCGACTATTTTAAAACCGAAGCTATCGACTGGGCTTGGGAATACCTTACTGATATACTGAAGATTGACAAAGACCGTTTATATGTTACTGTTTTTGGTGGCGATGAGTCGGAGAAACTCGACCGCGATGATGAAGCCGCTGAAATATGGGCTAAGCACGTGCCAATTAATAAGATAATAGACGGATCGAAAAAAGATAACTTTTGGGAAATGGGCGATCAGGGGCCATGTGGGCCATGCTCCGAAATACATATCGACCTTCGTTCCGCCGCCGAAATAGCAGCATCGCCTGGCCGAAATTTGGTAAACGAAAGTCATCCGCTGGTAATTGAAATTTGGAACAACGTGTTTATTCAATATAACCGTAAAGCTTCAGGCGAACTCGAACAACTACCTAATAAACACGTAGATACAGGAATGGGCTTCGAACGTCTTTGCCGTGTAATTCAAAAGAAGGAATCGAATTACGATATCGACCTTTTTCAGGTAATTATAAAAGAAATTGAACTGGTAGTAAATAAGCAATATTCTAAAAACGAAGATGTTAACATAGCAATGCGCGTAATTGCCGATCATGTTAGGGCTATTGCATTCGCCATTGCCGATGGGCAAATACCATCGAACAATAAGGCGGGTTACGTAATTCGTCGGCTACTGCGCCGTGCTGTTCGCTACGGTTTTACGTTCCTCAACATGCGCGAGCCGTTTATATATTCGTTAGTACCATCGCTAATTAGAGCCATGGGCGACGCTTACCCCGAACTTAAAGCCCAACAACAACTTATACAACGAGTTATTAAAGAAGAAGAAGCTTCGTTTTTGCGAACACTCGAAACCGGAATTAAGCTTATCGAACAAATAATGCAGAAAACTAAAGCCGAAGGATCGCTAGTTGTGAGCGGCAAAGCGGCCTTTGAACTATACGACACTTTTGGTTTTCCGCTCGATCTTACCGAGTTAATACTTCGCGAAAATAACCTTTCGCTAAACAACAACGAGTTTAACTCGGAAATGGAAATTCAGAAAAACCGCTCGCGGGCTGCTGCCGTTGTCGATACCGAAGATTGGGTAAATATTTCTGGTTTCGAAACATCGGAATTTGTTGGCTACGACACCACCGAAACCGACATTACCATTACCCGATACCGCAAAGTTACTTCCAAAAATAAGGTTAACTTTCAGTTAGTGTTCGACAAAACTCCATTTTATGGCGAAAGTGGCGGACAGGTTGGCGATATAGGATGTATTGAGTCTGTTAATGAGCGCGTTGAAATTATAAATACTGTTCGCGAAAACAACCTTATAATTCACATTGCCGATAAATTACCAGAGAAACTCACTGGAAAATTTACTGCCATTGTCGATATCGGCAATCGATCGCAAATACAAAATAACCATTCGGCCACGCACCTACTGCAAAACGCTTTACGCGAAGTACTTGGCGCTCACACCGAGCAAAAAGGATCGCTCGTAAGCCCCGATTATCTGAGGTTCGACTTTTCCCATTTCCAAAAAATGACTTCAGAGGAAATTCAAAAGGTTGAATGTCTGGTGAATGCAAAAATACGCGAAAATATTCATCTCGACGAGAAACGCAATTACCCGATAGAAGAGGCTAAAAAGCTTGGCGCGATGATGCTTTTTGGCGAAAAATACGGCGAAAACGTACGCGTTATCCGTTATGGCGAATCGATTGAACTTTGTGGCGGAACACACGTTAAGGCCACTGGTAACATAGGTTTCTTTAAAATAATATCGGAAAGTGCCATTGCAGCCGGAATTAGACGAATTGAAGCGATTACAGGTTTGAAGGTTGAAGAATATATTAGTAATCAAAACAATACGCTGAAAAAAGTTAGCGATTTACTTAAAAACCCAGCCGACGTAATAAAAGGGCTCGAAAGTTTTATCGAAAACAACCATGCTTTGCAAAAACAAGTTGAACTATTGCAAAAGGAACGTAACTTACAAATTGTTAAAGCATTAATAACAAAACAACAAACAATAGGAGGCATTAATTTTATTGCCGAGAAAGTAAATACCGATTCGGTTCAAAACCTAAAAGATTTGGCTTATGCGGTAAAAACCGAAGTTAACGATTTGGTGCTTGTTTTAGCTGCCGAAATTGATGGAAAAGCTAATTTAGCTGTTGCCATATCCGACAATCTGGTAAAGGATAACAACCTTAATGCTAACAATATAATTCGCGAAATAGCTAAGGAAATAGACGGTGGCGGTGGCGGACAGCCAAGTTTTGCAACTGCTGGCGGAAAAAAACCTCAAGGCATTGATGCAGCCTTAGCGAAGGCGAAGAAAATGATGACTAATGGCTGATTACTAATGATTAATGACTAATTAGTGTCCATTCGCTATGTGTAAAATCCTGACAGGTTTTGTATACTATAAAACTTCGGTAATGTATAATTATCAGAAAGTCTACTTATTACCGAAAACCTGTCAGGATTAATTACGCAAATTTTCGACATTAGGGATGGACACTAATTACAAAACTCAATTACAAACATACTTATTCATAAAGGAACGCCAATGCGAATTTTTTTAATCGGATTTATGGGAAGCGGAAAATCGACCCTCGGACGACCATTGGCTGCAAAGCTTGGATACAAATTTATTGATCAGGATGCATTAATTGAAGAACGCTTTAAAATGAGCATCAACGAGGTTTTTGCAACTTATGGCGAAGCTCAATTTCGCGAAGCAGAACACGAAGTATTAAAATCGTTCGAAGCATCCGACAATTTGGTGATTGCAACAGGTGGTGGAGCTCCTTGCTTTTTCGATAACATTCTTGTAATGAACAATATTGGCTTTAGTATATATTTAAAAATAGAACCTAAAACATTAGTAAACAGACTAAAAACCTCATTCACATCTCGACCATTAATAGCAGGTAAATCGGAAAAAGAACTTTTGGAATATGTAACAGAAAAACTAACGGAACGAGAACCATTTTACAACAAGGCAACTGTAAGCATTAAAGCACTAGACATAAAGGTTTCCGATATAATGCAGGTATTAAACCATTGTTTGAATCTGCAACTAAAAACAAATAATATATAACGCAAGAATTAAGAATTAGGAACAAAGAGCCAAGAACTAAGATGTAATGAACTTACAGTTAGTGTGTTAAAAATAAACGCGTCAGGATAATAAATTAGTAGTTTATAATATTCAAAAAACTAACTATTTAACCCTTCTTTCTCCAGCGCAAATGCACAATATCGCCTGTTTTTACATTATCAGTTTCCGAAAGATGGTTTAAACGGAGTAAACGACTGCTTTTTACACCATAAAGTTGTGATATTGAATATATTGTTTCGCCTTCCATCGCAGTATGCACATCTTTTCCACGTTCCGCACGGCGGTGTTTTGGCTGAAGAAATAAAATTTGACCATCGTGAATTACCGAATCCTTAGTTAACTCGTTGTATTTTAGCAATTCCCAAGTAAACATATCGAGCTCTCGCGATAATTTTTCGAACCCATCGCCATTTTTTGCTACCACATATTCAATGTTATTGCGTTTAAAAACTGGGCGATTAAGGCTAATGGTAAAATCGCCTTCCTTAGAATTGGATTTTGCCTTTTCGAACTGTTTATTTTTGCTTCGTTTACTGGAAACAAAATCTTGGTCGTATTGATGAAGTTTATTTTCGTTAATAAGCTTAATAAGCAAATCGGCATACTTTGCGTTTGTGGCATAACCGGCACGTTTTAAGCCTTTTGCCCAGTTTTTATAATCGGTAGTTTTATATTCGAAAAGAGAACTATAACGCTGGCGAGTTAGCAAGAAATCGGTATGATCGCGAAACGATTCGTTGGCCGATTTGTATTTGCGGAAGCACTCGTTTTTCGCGTCATCGTCTATATATATACCATCGCTGCTCCAATTGTGGCATTTTATGCCAAAGTGATTATTACCATCTCGAGCAAGCCTACTATTTCCATTATCGGATTCGAGCATTCCTTGCGACAACGTAATGCTTGCCGGAATGCCGCTTCGTTTCATCTCGGTAATGGCTGCATCTTTGTAGGCATAAACATAATCGACAACCGAAATGCGTTTTTTTGATTGCGCAAATGCTTGAACTGCAATTAAATGTAAACTTATCGTAATCCATAAAATTAATCTCATGTAAAGTTATATATTGGTTGTTTTTTTCAATTTGCGTAATTAATACTGACAGCTGGGGTGTTTAAAATTAGGGGGTAAGGCATTTTTTTCTTCGCTCCATTTTTAGCGATGCCCTTCTTTTTTTTGTTTGCGTATCCCCTATGTTTAAGGTACTCCACTCTTTAATTTGTTTTATTTTTACATTTTCCATGGCTTTTAGAACTTCCCCTTGCTCTAATTTACTATTAAAGGCAGGTATAGATAAAGCCAAATCT
>JANYAP010000006.1 GCA_025361285.1 Bacteroidales bacterium
GAGCAAGTTGAATATGTGCAAAACAAGCTAAATAATAGGCCAAGAAAAAAATTGGGCTTTCTATCACCAATTGAATTTTTTTATACTAATTTTGAAAAACCAAAAGTTGCATTTGTGACTTGAATCCAGCTTATAAAAAAATCATTTGCGTAACTTTCAAATTCGTCTTTTATTGAATCGTTCAATTGTGGGTGGTTTTCAATTTGCCATAGCAATATGTGGGTATCAAGCAAATACCTCATGATGAAAATGGTTGCAAATCCCAACAATCTGGAGCTTCGTAAACTTTACCTTCCCACAATCCAGCAGCTCTACCAAATTTAGAGATTTTTTTTCTTTAGTCTGTAATGTTTGTTTTACAGTTGTTTTGGCCCTATTGTTTGTTAACGCTAATGTTTTCATCGGGTTTTTATTATTTACCAAGTTTAGTAAATGTATGTACAAATATAAGAATTTCGGCTTAATTGGCAAATTCCTTATTATTTCGGGCTAGGACTAATTTAGCATTTTTGGGTTATGTAAGTGTTTGATTATTACGCCATGTTCTTAAAAAATCCATCGTATTATCGGATTGATTGTTGTCCAGAATGGAATTTCGAGATATAACTGACATTTCTCATTGAACTGATGCGAAATACTTGTGTATTGTTTTAATAATGGCTTAAATAGACTTACTTGTTTGGGTAATTTTAATATTTGCTCAATAAAAGCATCGATAAATAGGTATAAAACTATGCCAAGGTGTAGTTTATCGGTAGCTAAAATATTGAAAGGCGAAAATTTGAATACCGAGATAAAACTTAATACGAATAGCCATAGAATTATTTTAATAAGCATGCCATAGCTCAATAGATATAATGTTTTTGAGCGTGTTTTTGAAAAAAGTAATATTAGCGCAGATAATATCCAACCTATTGCTATACCACCTACAAACCGCCAAGCAATATGCGAAATTGGCAAAACATTAATTGCCAGAATAATAGAACAAAATCGAATACATGAAACCAACGAATGAACAACAAATGCCTTTTGCGACCTTGGGAAAACTATAGTGTAGTTTTTTGTATCGTAAACTGCTTGATGCTGCATAGGGCCAGTGTTTTGCAATTTAATTCCCTTAACCTTAAATAAGTTTAGGATAAATGGAATAGAATTGGCCTTTAACTCTTTACAATAGAAACAATTATCGGTTGCATTTTCGTTCGTTTTGGTGAAGAGGTCGCATATTTTCGAAAACGAATAATAGAATATTCCGAGTTGAAAATAATTATTTCGTTGTTGATAAGCGTAATACAAAATGAAACCTCCTATTAACCAAAAGAAAAATAAGTAAAAAAAAGGCTGAATCGACTGCTCGGAAACACAAACTGATACAGGCACTAATATCATGGCCACAGCAACAATTGGCACTAAAATTTTACCTATGTATTTCAGCAATAAACCAGCATCGTATAAACCGCTTTCGCGAAAGGCCGCTTGCTGCCGCTGTAACTTGTTGTAACGCATTTGCGCATGTTTACGGGAATTTTCACGAATTTCGCGCATAACTTCTTCATAATTAACTTGCGTTTCCGTATCGTTAAAATCAGAGGCTCGTTGCATAAGCACTTCGTAGGCTTCGGTAATATCGATAAACCGCTGGTGCGCTTCCGGCGAAGTGTTTACATCGGGATGATATTGCTTGGCTAACTTCCTATAAGCCTGTTTTATATCATCAACAGAGCTGTCTTGGTTTACTTCAAGTATTTGGTAATAATCTATCATATTGTATATTATGCCGAATTGTTTAGTTATATTTAAAAAGTTACAAACAATACAAATATTGATATAAAGGTATAATTTTGATTATAAATATTATACCTACATCGGTGGGGTTCGAAAAAAGGGTTTACTTTTGAATAACGCAAAGTGAGTTAAACAATTGGTGCACTTTTACGTGGCTGAAAACAGCAAACATCTCATTTACTTTAACTTATATATGTTTAAAAACTATCTATTCATTGCATTTATTTTCAATATGCCATACATAGCAGCACAGACTGATGATGGCAATAATAAGAAAATGATTGTTCAATACAGTCTTCAGGATTTTATTGGTTGCATGGAAACGTGCAACGAAATTATTCGGGCAAACCCAAAAAGCGGTAAGGCATACGAATATCGTGGTCTTTCGAAATTAGTTATGGGCGACACTCCCGGCGCAGCAACCGATATGGAATTGGCTAAACAAAACGGCTCGAAGAGGCGAGCTAAAGGACTTCGATACGTGTTGAACGATAATGCGAAAATGAAATATATAAGCAAGTACTTTTACAAAAACGAAAAGCTTATACCCGACTTAGGTTATCGGCCAAAATACACCCGCAAGGACTCGTTGCGTGGCGCTTTGAGACCAGAGCGTACTTGCTTCGATGTTAAATTCTATAACCTAAATATAAAAATCGATCCTAAGAAAAAGGCTATATCGGGGAGCAACGAAATAACGTTTCGCGTGGTTGAGACTACACAAAAAATTCAAATCGACTTGTTCGATAACTACAAAATCGACAGTATTTTATGGAATAACAAAGAGTTACCTTATACTCGCGAATTTAACGCAGTTTTTGTTTCGTTTCCCGATGTATTATCAACTGGCAGTTTGCAAACCATTCGCGTTACTTATTCGGGTAAACCGCGCAAAGCTCCCAAACCACCTTGGGATGGAGGTTTTGTTTGGAAAAAAGATAAGCAGAGAAATTGGTGGTGCGGTGTAGCTTGCGAATACCTTGGAGCTAGCTCGTGGTGGCCTAATAAAGATCATCCAACCGATGAATCGGACTCAACACTATTAACATTCACTGCCCCTGAAGGTTACGACGTTATTTCGAACGGTAAACTTCGCTCGAAAGAAAACAGCGCAAAAGACTGGCAAACAACAACTTGGTTTGTAGCCAACCCAATTAACAATTACAACATTACTTTTTATTTGGGAAAATTTACAAAGTTTACCGATACAATTACAAACGAATCGGGAAAGTATGCGTCTGATTATTATGTACTTCCATCGCATTTGGAAGAGGCAAAAAAATGTTTCGCTCAAACTAAAGAAGTGCTTGAATATTACGACAAAGCCTTTGGCGACTACCCGTTTATGAGCGATAAATTTGCCCTCATCGAATCGCCTTACGAAGGCATGGAACACCAAGGGGCTATTGCTTACGGCAATGAATTTAACAAAGGCAAAAAAAATCAAATGTATTTCAACAAGAAATACGATTATATAATTGTGCACGAAACGGCACACGAATGGTGGGGTAACTCGGTTACTGCCAGCGACATGGCCGATATTTGGATTCAGGAAGGCTTTGCAACCTACGCCGAACTGATGTTTATTGAAGAAAAATACGGCTATACTGAATACCTTAAAGAGTTGTCGCGTAAGATGACACAGATTTTTAACCTCTGGTCGCTTGTTCAGAACTACAATGTTAACGAAAATGCCTTTGCATCGAACGATTGCTACAACAAAGGCGCGGCCATATTGCATAACTTGCGGTGCGCAATGGATAACGACTCGCTATTTTTCGCACTCATTAAAAACTTTGCCGTACGGTATAAAAAGAAAATAGTAACCTCAACCGATTTTATATCGATGGTAAACGAATATACAGGTAAGAACTATAATGCATTCTTTAATAAGTTTTTATACGATAAAAGCTTGCCTATTCTGAAATACAGTTACAAACACGAAGGCAAAAATCTTTACATAAAATTTTGGTGGGAAGGCGTGGATAAAAACTTCGAGATGCCAGTTTGCATAATGGCTGGCGAAAAAAGCTTCCGGCTAACGCCTACAACCCAACCAAAAACCATGGTGCTTAAAAACGCCTCAACATTCAGGTTCTTTAACAATTGGATTGGTCCGGAAGACGCACAGCACAACTCTTTTACCTACTATTGGACTGAGTTAACGGAATGGTAGAAAAATTGTATTAAGAAACGAGTGTATTTTTGATGATTGAATGGTAATTTTAAGTAACTCCTTTCATTTATTCCCAAAAATTATTTTACTTTACAATCTCAAAAATAGTGGAAATGAAAAATATGTGTCAAATATATTATCTCCCCTTTCATGTACGGTATAATGCTGAATGGTAATGATATATAAAACCACAATTATATAAAAACTTGCCGATAACCAGCAGGTTTTTTTTGTTTTTATGAGCAGTAGAATTAACGTGATACCTACTATAAAAAAAAGCCACTACGGTTTCCTGTAAAGGAAATATTATGTATTTTTACGTCAAAAACAGTTGATGGACTTAAGATTTGATGTAGTGTTTCTTTACGAAATCGATGAATTTTTACTAAAATTAGAGCCTAAGATCCGCTGTTGGAATTATGAAAAACTATTATAAATAAATTAAAATGAGCAATTTAAAAGTACATACTTTGGAAGGGCTAACTGATAAATATATCGGTAAGAGTGGCGATTTAGAAAGAGAGCGATTTGATTTTGAATTAAAAACGGATATAATTGGAGAAGCAATTAAGATGGCAAGAATTGAACAGCATTTAACACAAGAGCAATTAGGTAAAATGATAGGAGTTCAGAAGGCGCAGATTTCTAAGATTGAAAATAATACAAAGGATGTAAGATTTTCCACTATTTTGAGAGTTTTTGATGCATTGAAAGCGAAAGTTAATTTTACTGTAGAATTAAATTCGCATCAAGAATTGAGATTAGCTTGATAAGTTCGCTACGCCTTATAGCCATTCATGGTGTTAATATTGTCCTAGGTCTTACGACTTACGACTTTTATCTTACAACTAAATAAAATGAAAGAAAAAGTAGTTTTAGCATTTAGCGGTGGTTTAGATACCTCGTATTGCGCAAAATATTTAAGCCACGAAAAGAGCTTGGACATTCACTCGGCAATTGTAAACACTGGTGGTTTCTCCGAAAAGGAGCTTAAAGAGATTGAAGCCAAGGCGTTTCGTCTAGGAGTATCGTCGCACGTGGCGCTCGATGTAACCGACAAGTATTACTCGCAGTGCATTAAGTATCTCATATTCGGGAACATAATAAAAAACAATACGTATCCGCTTTCGGTAAGCTCCGAGCGGGTTTTTCAAGCCATTGCCATTGCCGAATATGCCAAAAAAATAGGTGCGAAATATATTGCCCACGGCAGTACTGGCGCAGGTAACGACCAAGTGCGATTCGATTTGGTGTTCCATATTATGGCTCCCGAAATTGGCATTATAACTCCAATTCGCGACATGAAACTCTCGCGCGATGCCGAAATTGAATATCTTAAAAGCAAAGGCGTTGAAGCCGACTGGACAAAATCAGCATACTCCATAAACAAAGGTCTTTGGGGCACAAGCATTGGAGGCAAGGAAACGCTTACCTCGAACCAATCGCTTCCTGAATCGGCTTATCCATCGCAACTTACTCAAAAGGGCGAGGAAATGCTTACCATAGAGTTTGTTAAAGGCGAGATAAAAAGCGTAAACTCGAAGAAATTCGAAAACCCAGTTGATGCTATTCGCGAAATCGAAAAACTTGCAAGCGCGTTTGCCATAGGCCGAGATATGCACGTAGGCGATACCATTATTGGTATTAAAGGTCGTGTTGGTTTTGAGGCGGCAGCACCTCTAATAATTATTAAGGCGCACCATTTACTTGAAAAACACACACTTACCAAGTGGCAGCTATACTGGAAAGAACAACTGGCAAACTGGTACGGAATGTTTGTGCACGAGTCGCAATACCTCGAGCCAGTTATGCGCAATGTCGAAAAATTTCTCGATGACACTCAGGAATTTGTTACAGGGAAAGTGTTTGTTAAGCTCCTACCCTATCGTTTCGAAACAATAGGCATAGAGTCGAAGCACGATCTAATGAACTCGAAATTTGCAAAATACGGAGAAGAAAACACATCTTTCTCGGGCGAAGATGTTAAAGGCTTTACGAAAATACTTGGTAATCAAATGGGGATATTTATGGCGGTGAATAAGTCGTAAGTAATTAGTACCGAGTACTTAGTGCCAAGTAAATAGAAAATAGATGAATAATTACAAAGAGTTAAAAGTATGGCAAAAGGCTTTAGAGTTTGCGGTTTTTTTATATAAAACCGTATCTGATTTTCCTAAATCGTAGCAATATGGATTAACGTCGCAACTTCAAAGAGCATCAACATCAATTCCTGCAAATATTGCCGAAGGAGCAGGACGAAATTCCAATAAGGAGTTTGTTCATTTTTTAAGTATAGCTCTGGGCTAAGTGCATGAAGTGGAAACTTTTCTTATAATTGCAAATAGAGTAGGCTATTTATCTCAAAACCGCTTAGAAGCATTATCAATGCAACTTCTCGAAATTAATAAAATGATTAAAGCTTTACAAAAACCGTAAATAGTTGTGTATAATTCTCATTACTAATTTTTTGACTTTTTTTTACCAATTATCATTGTAAGTATTTAAAATAAATTATTTACAATCTGTTTATATTGGTGTATAATTTTAATTACTAATTACTTAGTACTAAGTACTTTTACATGTACAAAACAATAACAATAAAAATAGGCTCTAACGTACTTACCACCTCCGATGGTATGCCTAACGAGGCGCGTATATCGCATCTGGTCGATCAGATGGCGTATTTGCGTACGAAGGGCATTCGGCTGCTTTTAGTGTCGTCGGGTGCGGTGGCATCGGGCCGGAAAATTGTGGCATGCCACAAACGAACGGACGCAGTTTCGTGTCGCCAACTTTGGGCATCAGTGGGCCAGGTAAAACTTATGCATAAATATTCGGAGCTTTTCGAAAAACACAACGTGTTATGCTCGCAGGTACTAGTTACTAAAGAAGATTTTCGAGATCGACAGCATTTTTTGAATATCCGAAATTGCTTGGATACTCTTTTAGATCACGACATTCTGC
>JANYAP010000020.1 GCA_025361285.1 Bacteroidales bacterium
AAATTCGATTGAATAGCTTTCTTATTCCAAAAGCCATTACTGTTTTTTAAATTTATTTGTATATTTTTCCACGATGCAGAAACAGCAACATTCGACAAAATGGCCGATTTATCTTCGGAAAGTGTGTCGTCGTTAGCAAAAAAGTAAAATTTAAATGTGTCGATACCAGCATCGGCAATGTAATCGAACGAAAGGATAAATTGTTTGGCCGATGTAATATCTACATAATTAGCATTAATGTATGGGTTTGTACCAGTTGTAACTAAGGTGTAAACACCAGCAGCCTCGGAAGCTGTTAAATTGATTATAGCACTAGTATTGAGTGTAATGGGTGTTTTCAATGTTGCTTTCATTACAACATTTCGTATTTTAATAATTTTCCCTGAAACATTTCCTAGGTCAATTCGAAAAACTTTTTGAGTTGCAACCGCCTCCCAGTTTAAATTATTCTTCAAATTTATGTTCGCTGTTTTCCATGTGGTTGTTGGAGCATAGCTACCAACTGAAGTTGAAAAAGCCTCACTAGCGGGGCTAGAAAAAAACACCTGCACAGCGTCAATGCCTTCTTCGGCAATGTATTCGAACGACAAGATACTGTGATCAGTTGTTGAAACCGTGGATGCATCGGACGAAACATACGGATCGGCACCAGTGGTTGTAAAAATATAGACTTCGCCATCTTCAATACAATTCAAATTATTAATGTCGGTACGGTTGTGAAATGATATTGGAATATCAACGGCAGCGCTACCAGTAAGGACTGATAAAATGATACAAATGTTTAGTAAAATGTATTTCATATTAGTATTTTTAGTTAAATTTAAGCAAAGTTACGCTAAAATACAAATATAAATCAATAGGTAAAATGTTTATATATTTACACAAAATGACACAATAAAAATAGTTTCACTTTTTATTACTCCCGTTAATCGCGAAACTCTAAATAACCTCAATATCAGCTATTTTAATCCATCCTTTGTTGCCATCGGCAATACTTACAAACCGCCATTCGCCCACATTATCAAGTATATCCACCTTGGTTCCTTCGTGCAGAATAAACAAATTAGTACCGCTTTCGGCTGGCGAACTTTTTAACGTTACCGTTGGAGTAAAAATTATTGCTGTGTTAAGTGCACTTTGCATTTTTTGCAATTGATATCCAAATGCAAACGCCTTCAAAGATATTAACATACAGATACATGCAACCCAAAAACCCAATTTTTTTAACCCAATTTTATACGAGAGAAGGTATAAGAGCGATGAGGCAAGTGAAATAAGAAACGTAATTACACTAATAACAGCCCAATCGTTGACCGACAGGAGATTTCGAAACCATTTGTACCACGAAACAAAAAAAAGCTCTGGCAGTGCTTCAATTTTATCGATGGCAAAGCTGCGCGATAGCTCCAGATTAAAATCGATCGATTTATCGCCTGGATTGAGCAGTTTAGCGCGTTCGTAATTTAAAATGGCGGTTTTAATATTGTGGAGTTTAAAATAGCTGTTCCCTAGGTTATAATAAAGTTCCGACGACACATATCCAGAATCGATAATAGCCTGGTACTTTTTCGACGCCAGTTCAAATTCGTTTTTCGAATACAAATCGTTTGCTTGTTTAAGTAATTCCTTGCTATTGAATGCGTTTGCATTAAAAAACAAACATATCAATACTATAAATATTACATATTTCTTCATCGTAATTTCTGTTGAAGTTTTAAAATTAAGTCAATTGCCTTATCGTAATCGGTTTGCATAGTATTACTTAGCGAAGGCGGCGCATATCGGGCAAACTCACAATTATCGACCAAATTAATAAAGTCGGTCGAAATTTCGGACTCCAAATTATGTTTACCGAGTAATTCGCGCGCGTAATCTCTGGAAAGTTCCGATAAAGGAATATTTAACTTGTCGCTCAAATACCCCCAAATACCTTTTAGTAATTCCTCGTAAAAAGGTCCAATTTGTTGCGTATCGAGGTGAATTTTAGCTTGCTTTAAACGCTTGGTGGCAAATTTATCGGCACGCCGGTTTTTAACGAGGGCAACATTGGAGTTTATTTGAATGCTACGTCGGCGAAACCATACAATGGTTATAAACGTAACAATACCACCAATATATATCAAATACCACCAAAAACTGGTAAATAGCGAACCATAGCGAGCGGAAAGTCGAAAATTATTGGTTTTTATAAAAAGTATGTCCTTTCCTATATATTTTACATCTTCCTTGGAAAGACCTGTAACTACTGTAGTTGCCTGAGATTCGTTGCCTTTTTCGATATTAAAAACAAATTCGTTCGATGTAATTGTTTTGTATTGGTTTGCGCCAATATCGAAATAAGTAAAAGCTATTGGAGCCACTCTAAATTCGCCGGCATTACGCGGAACAAGAAGATATTCGAATGTTTTTGAGCCACTTACGCCGCCATCGGTAACGCCAGTATTCAAATTAATTTTGGGGTCGTAGGTATCGAAATCGGGCGGAAAGTTTATTTTAGGTGCTTCAATTAATTTAATGTTGCCAGTTCCCGAAATGGAAACTTTTAAAGTAATAGCATCGTTAGTTTTGGTAGCAGTTTTATCAGTTTTGGCAACCATGTTAAACTTTCCTACGGCACCATTAAACGATTCGGGCTTACTTGCAGGTAATGGCTTAACATTTATGGTTATAGGTTTACTTTTGAGCTTTTGTTGAACGTTTTGCACGCTTGGTCCAAAAAAATCGTCGAAAACACTACGGCGGCGATTTTTAACTTGCTGTTGAATAGAGCAATCCATCGTCATAGGATCTATTTTAACTTCACCGGTTTTCTGCGGTATTAAAATAAATTTTTTTATTATGCCAGTTCCGTAAATAACGCCGTTTACACTTTCGCGTTCCAAACTACGAAGTGGCGGTGTTTCAATATCTTGCTTAAAAAAGCCGTCGAATGCCGGAAACTGCACATTATCGATAGATGAAATATTGGCTTTGGAATAAAGTTTTATTGAGGCTGTTACGTATTCGCCCAAATAAACATTCTTTTTGTCGATTATAACTCTTATAAAGATATCGCCATCGGTTGTAACCTGCTCCGACGATGTACCTGATTGACTGGAGCTTGACGGCGCGTTACCAGTTTGGGTATTTGCTGCAGCATTACCTACAACTTCGATATTTATTGGGTTCGACTTATATTTTTTACCATTTACGGTTATTTCGGCCGACCCAATAATGTATTTGCCAGGTTTTGTAGCTTGCATTACGTAGCTATAACCATAAGTAGATGAAATACTTACCTTACCATTTACCCATTGAGTATTCGAACTTTGCGAAGTGCTAGGTCCGAACAATACTCTAAAATCGGTCATTTTGGGAATAATTAAATCGGTTGGTTCGGCATTTACCGAAAAAACCAATTCGAATTGTTCGCCAACCTCTGTAACTTTAGGTGCTTGGGCTGTAAATTGCACATTTTGTGCCGATAACAGGTTTGCACAATACAAAAAATAGCACAATACAAGAAATTTGTTCATATTATATTGTAATAGAGAATTTTAAAATGAATATAACCTTAAATCTGCAAATAAAAATGATTGACTAAGAACGACAAGCCCTCACCGAAAGAAATTACAATAATTAAATAAGAGCCGATAGTGTACTTAATTGCTTGTTTATTAAGTAATTTCAATTCCGTATTTTTTTACTTCCGCCAAAAAATCAGAATCATCAAAATCTCTCTCAATTAAAATAGGCTCAATTCGGTCATCTATCTGTCTTCGCAATTTCCATAACAATGGGTTTGTTGCAAAATAATCGCCGTCGATACGATTTACAACTACAGCTACATCAATATCGCTATCCTCGCGACTGGTATTATTTGCATACGAGCCATAAAGGTACAGATTCTCGAAGTGCATATATTCTTTCAATAATATACGATACTCCTTAACTTTATTTATAGCCTCACTTTTATCCATTGCTGCAATTCTTTAGTTTTCCAGATGATTTCAATGCATTTTATTTCAGTTAAACTTTTCATTAATCGCTCTTTATGCGAAGGATAACGGGCTTCAATGTTTAGTGGTTCAATCTGGTCGATAAACTCTTTTTGTTGCTCCGAAAATGACTCATAAAAACCACCTCTCTTAGCAAGAAATGACAAACTGTGCGTAAAAGGAGCTGTTTCTGATTGATTTTTTGTAAAATATGCATTAAAAATCTTTTCCAGAGTTTGATGGCACATAAACCCAACGTATAGAAATCTCCTGCTTTTAAGCATAGCTTCAGCAGTTTCCAAATCATAATCAGAAATGTCTATCCAGTATTTAATTTTACTATCCATTTCAATATTTTCATTCAAAGATACAAAAATTGATATCTTAACGTAATTGTGGCGAATTCATAGCAATTAAGCAAAAAGTGTTGTATAAATAGCCCCTAAACCAGTAAACAACTAATTTTCACCAATTGAATATCCTAGCTATTAACCCTTTGTTTATTTAAGTGTTATAGTGGTTTGGTGGCATTCATTAATAATTTGTTTTGATACCACCCACATTTACGGCAAAAAATTAATTACCAATTCTTTAACAC
>JANYAP010000048.1 GCA_025361285.1 Bacteroidales bacterium
GGCATCCAATAGGGACAATGAAGCTGTGCAAAAAATATGCATTCATTTAAATGACTCTGAAACCGAATTTCCAGGTACTAATTTAAAATTGGTATATAAATCTGCGACATTTTAAACTACGCCAAGTCAGGAGGTCTGAGCTTACGGACTAATCGCACTAATCCTTTGGTACATTAACTACAGACGTTTCTAACTTTTAATTTAATGGAAAGGTACTACCAATTATTGTGCTTTAGGGTTGAAAATTGGCGCAAAAAAGTTTACAATTGAAGCAAGATTGAAGAAATAGGCATATGAAATTCAAATTTTACTAATAGGCATAAATATCGTTAACCCTTGCTATTACGATATTGAAGCGGTGTTTTTCCAAAAACTTTCCCGAAATAAGTGGTAAAATATTTTGGGTCGTTAAAGCCCGACTGATAAGCAATTTCGGTTATTTCCAGGCTCGATTGTTGCAACATTTCCGCTGCCTTTTTCATTCGCATCGAAAGAATAAAATCGCTCACATTTTCGCCAGTTAACGATTTAATTTTTCGGAATAAATTTGAACGACTCATAAATGTTTTTTCGGCAAGTGTTACAACCGAAAAATCGGCATTACTTATATTTTCCTCAACAATCTTTAACACTTTTGCCATAAACTTCTCATCAATAGCATTTAGTGTTATTTCTTTGGGTTCAATTTTTATCTGCGTCGAATAAAGTTGTCGCAACTGTTCGCGATTATGGAGAACGTTTTTAATTCTACTTTTCAAAACAGCTGCACTAAACGGCTTTACAATATAATCATCGGCTCCCGATCCAAATCCGTCGATGGTACTTTCTTCACTGCTTCTGGCTGTTAATAATAGCACAGGTATGTGACTAGTTATCTCATTGGTTTTAATATTGTTACAGAATTCAATCCCATCAATTACGGGCATCATTACATCGCTAATAATAAGCTCAGGATTAAATTCGATGGTTTTTTCAAATCCCTCTAGGCCATTTTCAGCTTCTATAATTTGGTAATCATTTTGCAATTCGTATGTAATGTATTTTCGCATATCTGCGTTATCGTCAACAACAAGGATAGTTGGAAGTTGGGAGTCCGAAGTAGGGAGTCGGGAGTTGGGAGTCGGAAGTCCGAAGTTGGGAGTTCGATGTCGGAAGTCGGAAGTCGGGAGTCGGGAGTTGGGAGTTAATTGTTTGATATCTGTGTCCAATTGGTCATTGGTCATTCGTAATTCGTAATTCGTAATTATTAATTGGTCATCGGCAATTTGTAATTTGTAATTTGTCATTTCAAAAATTTCTTCGGGTTTAAAATGATTCTTACCCAAAGGTAGTTTAATGGTAAACGTACTGCCTTGTCCCAGTTCGCTTTGCACCTCAATGCTTCCGAAATGAAGTTGAATTAAACTTTTGCATAACGAAAGACCAATGCCAGAGCTTTCTTCGAGCTTTGTATGCATGTTTTGTGCCTGATAAAAAGGCTCGAAAATGTACGCTATTGATTTTGAGTCAATACCAATGCCTGTATCTTTTATTCGTATTTCAACATTATTAATATTTTCATATATTTCGTTATTTTTAATTATTTCTATATGTATGGTTCCGTGAGGTTTATTGTATTTAATGGCATTTGAGAGCAGATTGAAAATTACTTTTTCCATCTTTTCTCTATCGATATAAAGCTCGATTGTTTGCGAAGTGTTTATTAATGTGAGCCTTATATTATGTTGATCGGCAAAATCCTTAAAAAGTGTAGCAATTTCGTTGATAAACTCAGTAATGTTGGTTGGAACAATTTTCAAATTCATTGCACCCGATTCAATCTTGTGTATTTCAATAAGCTGATTAATAAGATTTAACAAACGTTTAGCGTTTCGACCGACCAACTCAAGCTTTCCAATGTACTCAATCCAGTTTTTTCTCTTAAAATCGGCAATCATCGATTCTATAGGGCCTAAAATAAGTGTGAGAGGGGTGCGGAAGTCGTGCGAAATATTTATAAAGAAACGAGTTTTAAGCATGTCCTTCTCTTTTAATTTTTCTGACGTTTGCGTAATTATCTCGTTTTGCTGCAGCACCTTAGCCTGGCGATCTTCGAGCATGGTGTTGGCTTCTTCCAGCTTTAATGTACGTTTGTTTACCCTGTTTTCGAGTACGCGTTGATAACGTTTCATTGCGCTAATTCTTGCAAAATAAAACACAAATGCTCCCCCAACAATTATAATTATTAGTAACATCCTAAACCATAGAGTTTTCCACCAAGGTGGAGTAATAATAACTATAACGCTGGTTTCCTGCTCGTTCCATAAACCGTCGTTATTGGAAGCCTTTACTTTAAAAGTGTATCGGCCCGGATCGATATTTGTATAAGAAGCTTTTCGCTGCTGAGCATCGATATAAACCCAATCATTATCAACACCTTGTAATTTATAGGTGTACTGTACTTTTTCGCGATACGTAAAGTTTATTGCTGTAAAACCAAATGAAAAAAACGATTGTTCGTAGGTTAAAACAATTTTCTTGGTTTCGGTAATGGAATTTTTTAAAGGCGAATTGGGAGTTGCAGGTGTTACAAGTTTGTTAAAAATCTGAAACTCATCGATATATACGTTGGGCAAAGTTGTATTTGTTACAATGCTATCGGGATTAAACGAATTAAATCCTTTATCGCCGCCGAAATACAATTTTCCATCGGTTGCTTTTAAGTATGAATTGGTACTGAATTGCTTTCCCAACAGTCCGTCATCTTCATTAATGTTTGTTATTTTTTTTGTTTTAGTGTTGTATTTATTAATGCCATTGAATGTCGATATCCAAATATTTCCCTGACGGTCTTCCACAATACAACACACTGTATTGGACGAAAAGCCATTTGTTTTATTATGTTTCTCTATTTCGCCTTTAGCCGAAATTATCCACAACCCGGCATCGTATGTCCCCACCCAATTATTACCATGTTTGTCGATATAAACATCGGTAACATGCACTCCTTCAAGGGCTTTATTCCATAAAAATGTTTCGGTATTTACATTAAATTTCCCAAAACCCTTTGGGGTAATTAGCAATATTTCGTTATCATTAATTCGCCTAAAAGCATCAACCCATGTTTTGCATAACGAATTGGGTTGTTTCGGGTTATGTCGATATTTCTTTATAACACCATCTTTTATATTGAACACATCGATACCTTTTGGGTAGTACGATATCAAAAAGTTGCCCTTTTTATCATCAATAATATCCAAAATGATATTATATGAAATAGCTTTTGGATCTTTCGGATTAGGCATATACCTGAAATATTTGCCAGTTTTTCGTTCGTACTTTTGCAACCCTCCTTCCCACGTCCCAAGCCAAATATCGCTATTTTTGTCTTCAGCAAAACTGGAAGCTCCTTTATTCATTATAACCGAAAGGTTTCGGGGACTGATAGGATAGTTTTTAAAGGTTTTCTTGTGGGGATCGAAAATGCAAACACCTCCTTCGGTGTTTATCCAAATATAACCATGCGAATCTTCAAAAAAACGAGCTACATTGTTATTTAACAACGAGTTACTCTCTTTTATATTTTTGCGAAAAGTTTGATACCGGTTTTTTTTAGGATTCGAAAAGCTTACACCTAAAGCCGACCCAACGTATAATATATTTTCGGAATCAAGATAAATAGATGTTAGCGATTGACCTATTATATTGTTTTCACCATTTTTATCGTTGAAATAATAGTCGAAAGTACTCGATTTTAAGTTGAGCCTACTAATTCCTCCTAAATATCCACCTATCAACAAATTGTGTTTTCCATCGAAGGCCATGGTGGGAATATGTGGGCTATAAATTCCCTTGCCATCGGCTTTTGTGCCATATTTAATAAATTTTTTTGTCTTCTCATTAAATGAAATAAGGCCCTTTTGGTTAATTCCAATCCAAACAATACCATTTGAATCAACCAACACATAAGTATTTTGAGTTGCTGCCGAAAGCATTAATGTATCGGTATAACTTGTAAAATGTTGACTTTTTGTACTAAATTTCCATAACGTCTTGCCCTTAGCTCCCCAAATATCGCCATTTGAGTCTATCGATATTTTTTCTGGATACCGCCCAATTTTATTGGCTTCGCCAGGAGGAAAAAACTGATTAAAAATCTGATTATTAGCATCCCAACAATTTAATCCATTTTCGGTATTAACCCAAATGTTACCTTTTTGATCTTCAACAATCGACTTTATTGAATTACTGCTTATGCTTTTCCCACTTTTGCTGTCGTGCAGAAATCGTTTAAATGTCTCTGTTTTTCGGTCGAACAAATTCAAGCCAAAATCGGTACCTATCCACAAATTTTTGTGTTTATCTTCGAAAATCCAATAGATATAATTATTCGACAAGCTATTATTTTGTCCTTCAATTGTTTCGTAATTCTTTACCTTAAAGCCATCAAATTTATTCAACCCCACTTGAGTGCCAACCCATAAATAGCCCTTGCTATCGCGAAACAGGCATTGTATTAAATTGTTTGATAGTCCATTATCAACAGTAAGATACTCGAATTTCATGTTTTGAAATTGAGCATCAACTATTTCGACAGCCACAAAAAAAAACAAAGAAAGAAAATAAATATTAATTATCGACGCTCTTTTCATGCACACTTACAATAAGTTAACGCGTATAGCCGAAGCTTTCAACTTATTGTAAATATAGCAAAACATGTCAAAATAAGAATCAAACTCGATTTATAGATACGAATTTGAAACTTTTCCCATATATTAATGAAACTTTAATTGTTAACTTTCACACTCGACAATGTTGCTGATTGCTAATTATTTGGTACTTGAAAGCCTGCTCTAATTGCTGGCCACATTATATAATTAGAATGAGTATCGGGTGTTATACCTAAAATTCGTTTTTGTAACTGGCACAGTCAATTAATAATCTGTCAAACAGTTTTTCGCCAAAATATCTTCTATTATACTTGTAGCAAAACTCATTAAGATATCCCTGTAGATACTCTGGTTTTATATCATGGTGAATATCTAGTAATAATCGTTTAGCATTACTAATTGCTAGGTGTACCCATGGCAACATTTCGCTAACTTTATCTTTGGGTATTACTACCTGTTTATGCTCCTTGACAACTTCTTTCAAGTTAACATATGACGTTGAGTGATCACTATCAACTACTGTACTTTCTGCCACATTTTCTTTTACCAATTGTGTAATTGTTTTTGCTTTTAAATCATCTATTACCAACATTTTAAGATGTCCTACTTTTCGTGGCTTTCCGTTTTTTGTTGGTTTGCCTTCAACTGGTATACTTTCAATCATCACTAAAACTGTACTTTTTTTTTGACAGTCTCTGCCACGTTTTAGAGGCTTATCTTTTTCTTCGTCTGTCTTTATGGTAGTAAAGAAACCCTCATCTAACTCTATCACTCCTGACAACTCATATTCAGAATCTTTTTTACCCATTACTTCTCGCAGCTTATGAAGCATCTCCCAAATAGTTTCATAATAACTATGACCAAGTTGCCGTTGAAGTTCTAACGCCGAGAAACTCTTTTTTGTCGAAGTTAAAAGATGAATTGCAATGAACCAATATCGGAATGGCAATTGTGTCCCATGCATAACAGTGCCACTTCTAAGTGTGGTGCGTTTCTTACATCTCTTACATTCGTATTGCCACTTATCATTTTTCCAATAATGATCCTTGCCGCTACATTCAGAACAAATAACGCCAACCTTGTCTCTAACCTCCTTGAATTTTAATTTGCAACTTTCTTCATCTGGGAATTGCTCTATGAAATTTAATAAATTCATTATCTTTGATTAACACTGAAAAACAAATGTAAACATTTATCTTTAGGTATAACACCCGATACT
>JANYAP010000067.1 GCA_025361285.1 Bacteroidales bacterium
AAGCTTTACAAGCATTTGATAAAATAGTTGCCGACACTCGCGAAATAATCCGACCTGGCAGAATTGTAACGCGAAATAAAAAACCCAAAAAGCTTTACTCAATGAATTACAAACGATTATGAACAATCACTAACTAAACGACATTGAATTATAAACCCTAAAAAACTATGAAAAAAACAAATTTAAAAGTAGTAGTTGTATTTTATATCGCATTATTTATCAGCACAATAGAAACTATTGCGCAAAATGTGGAGAAAATATGTAATGTTACAACCGTTTCGATGAACAAAATTAGCAAAGAGTGGGATGGCCAGTGGCAAGGTATGACAGTTGGTTCCGACGGCAATTGTTATTTTGCCTCATCTACTCACTCAACTGCGCATGGCGCTGGTTTCCATCAGTATAATCCTATCTCAAAGAAACATACCGTTTTAGCCGAAGATTTAACCGATGTTTGTGGCGAAACCAACATGAATTCGCAGCAAGGAAAAATACACAGCCCAGTTGTTGAATGCGATGGTTGGCTATATTTCTCTACACATCTTTCGAACTATTGGAAAGCTGGTATCGAGCGATACACCGGCGCGCATATTGTTGGTTACGAAATAAGAACAGGCAAATTTCGCGATTTTGGCGTTCTTCGCCCACGTTACTCGGTGTATTCGGCCATAAACGTGGATCCGGTTCGCAAAAAGATTTACGCTTTTTCAGCTCCTTTCTTAGACACATTAATAAAAACCGATGGTTGTCATCTTTTCAGCATCGACATTGCAACTGGCAAAAAGGAGGATTTAGGTCAGGTAACATTTAAGCAAAAAGGCGCTTCGTTTTGGTTTTATATCGATAATAACGGCAATTGCTGGTTTACATTATGGAAGATGCACGAAGCTTATAGCAACGATTATGGAAATTTATACTGCTACCGACCTTCCACCGGAAAAATTGAAACCTACAAAGATGTTCTTCCTAAAGGGCAATTAATTGATGGTACGCCCATTACCAACGAAAAAATGCACCAACGCCGAGCTTGGACATGGGCTAACGCATTACCCGGAAATAAAAAATGCCTTTTCACCATGGGCGCAGCGGGTGGGGGCGATGAACGACTTTGGGAATTCGACCCATCGAAAAAAATTGAAACCGGCGAAGCATTTACCCCAATAGCACCAATTGGTTCAACTTTTTTACAAGTTGCTTTAGGTGGCGATAGGCTTTATTTTATTCAGGATGCAAATTTGCAGTTCGAAAGAGATTCCTCGGCCGAAACAATGAGAGACAGAGACCCTGATGTGATTGGCTATACCGAAAGTTTGCATTTACGAAGCGTTTCTATTTTGAAAAATGCCGACCATAAAATAACCGACCACGGCAAAATAGTAGATCAGGATGGACGTGCGGCACGAATGATAAACTCGATGACCGCCGACGACAAAGGGCGAGTGTATATGTACGGTAGTTGGTATGTAAAATCGATGAAAGAAGCTTCATTTCAAATACTATTTTCCGATTTTCCGGGGCAAAATATATACAAGTTGATGAAACGAGGCGAGTTTTTTGGAGTCGCCGATTTCTCGAAAAAATAATGCAGCCTCTGTAATTTAGCGCATACGTCTATCTACCCAAGATAGTGGTCGGTTCGTGTTATTTCCTCAACTCACATCCATTGATTTATTCAAATTAATGGATGTGAGCATTTTAGCCCAAGTACGAAGCTGATAATCGGCTATGTATTATATTGTTGTGGTTAATGCTAAAAATTAATCTTGTTGGATAGTTTAACCTGAAATGTGATTTTCTGCCCTTAAAAAAATATCTTTGAGCTAACATTTATATGTAACAGATGGAATTAGAGATTCTAAAATATGACCTCATAGATAGTTTTAAAGATATTGTAAACGTTTCGCCTGATTTCTTGTTAATGACTGTAACAGGATTACACAACGAATAAAAAACTCTAACACAACACAGGCCTTATACCTAAGGGTTTCATCAAACGATAGCTACTATTAAAAAAAAGACACATTTTGCATGAAAAGTTATTTGGAAAACAAATTTGATTTAAATAAGCTCGTTGATGTATTTGATGAGTTGCCACTTTGGTCTGCGCCGTTTGGATTAAAACTGCTTGATTTCGTTGATTATAGAGCCAACATTTCGGCAATAGATATTGGATTTGGCGCTGGTTTTCCATTAACAGAACTTGCAATGCGACTTGGCGACAGTTCCATTGTTTATGGCATTGATCCTTGGAAAGAGGCAATTGAAAGAGCTATAAAAAAGATTGAATATTACGGTATTACAAATGTTAGGATTATTAATAATGTAGCCGAGTCGATCCCTCTCGAAAATGATTCCATTGATTTGATTACGAGCAACAACGGGATTAATAATGTTAACGATACAGACAAAGTTATATCTGAATGCTCTCGGATTATCAAGGCAGGCGGTCAATTTGTTCAAACTATGAATTTGGATAAAACCATGTTTGAATTTTATGTGCAACTCGAGAAAGTGCTGTCGGAATTGAATTTGGAGAACGAGATTAAATTAATGCATCAGCATATTTCAGTTAAACGTCCGTCAATTGATAGCATGATTTCTATGCTTCAAAAATATGGATTTTGCATCAAGGATTTGGAACACAATAAGTTTAATTATACATTCGCCACAGGTACAGCAATGTTTAACCATTTTTTTATTCGCTTAGCATTTATGGATTCGTGGATTAAATTATTGCCTAAAGATAAAGTGAAGCAAATATTTGATACAATTGAATATCGGTTAAATAACAAAGCAAAGACAATGGGAAGCATTAAACTGAGTATACCTTATGTATTGATAAATGCAATAAAAAATTAAAAAAACATTAGCCAATAATATCTCATAATAGCATGTTACATCACAGCTTGCGCTTTTAGGCTTCTGTTTCACAATCTTAACATATTTACATTGAAACACTTACAAAGTCCACTAGGCTTAATAGCCAGGGCAACCGCATTTAAAAACCAAGCAGCATTTCTCTATATTTGTGATTTAGAGCTGCTTTAAACCTTTTATTTTTTTTGCTGATTTTTTTTGTTCCATCTTCTGATATCAAGTTCATTACCATTTTAAGGATAATGTTGAAATTCTCAGCTTCGTTCTTTTTTCTTTTCCTAGAGGCATCTCCCTCAAATGTTACATCCAAAACCAAGTGGAGCTTATTTTCTGCTCTCCAATGACTCCGGTTTTTAGGATTTAAGCCCCCAGCTAGTGCCGGCAAACTGGAAATATAGCGTCTTTGCTCGGTAGTTTCTTTTCCTGTGGTCTTCTCATAAACATTGGATTCGACAATGAAAACTTTTTGAAAATTTATCGTATTTCCTGAGCCAATCAAGCTGATTTTCGCCAAAAGTTATGACCGAGACCAATCATTTATGCCACAAAGCATGGCTGATACTGTCAACAGGAGAATGTCTGATAGCAAATGGCGAAAATTGCCTTTGTTTGTCCTGCGGGGATCCTCTAATTCTTCCAGGACCGAGTTGTCTAGCATTTTTTTTAATGCCTCAGTAGGCGTTAATGCTAGGCAAATATAGTAAACTTAATATTTCGGTCCAAATTTTATTGCATTTATTTTAAATGCGGAAGCCGTGGGTAAAACACCGAGCTTCTATAATATTATTAAAAATCTCTTATCCGAGATACGATTTTAGCAATTTACTACGTGAAGTATGGCGCAGGCGACGAATAGCTTTTTCTTTAATCTGACGAACACGTTCGCGTGTAAGGGCAAATTTTTCACCAATTTCTTCTAAAGTCATTTCCTGAACACCAATACCAAAGAATAATTTAATTATATCGCGCTCGCGCTCGGTAAGTGTAGAAAGTGCTCTATCTATCTCGCGACTAAGCGATTCGAATATTAACTTACGGTCGGCATTTGGCGAATCGTTGTTAATTAATACGTCGAGTAAGCTATTATCCTCACCTTCAACAAATGGTGCATCAACCGAAACGTGGCGACCCGAAACACGCAATGTATCAGCCACTTTCTCTTTCGGAAGTTCTAATAAATCGGCTAACTCTTCTGGCGATGGTGTACGTTCGTTTTCCTGTTCGAACTTCGAAAAAGCTTTATTTATTTTGTTTAACGAACCAACCTGATTTAATGGTAAACGCACAATACGCGATTGCTCGGCCAAAGCCTGAAGTATCGACTGACGAATCCACCATACTGCGTACGAAATAAACTTAAAACCACGAGTTTCATCGAATTTTTCGGCAGCTTTAATAAGACCTAAATTACCTTCGTTAATTAAATCGGGTAAGCTAAGTCCTTGATTTTGATACTGTTTCGCAACAGAAACCACAAAACGCAAATTAGCTCGTGTTAATTTTTCAAGAGCAGCTCTATCACCTTTTTTAATACGTTGCGCGAGTTCTACTTCTTCTTCAACGGTTATAAGTTCTTCCTTGCCAATTTCTTGCAAGTATTTATCAAGAGAAGCACTTTCTCTATTAGTAATTGATTTTGTGATTTTTAGCTGTCTCATTTTCCTTCTTCAAAATTTTGTGCGAATTTATGCTATTTTGATATATAATTCAACATTAATTTACGATAAATGTTTAAATAAAAAAAGCGACAAGTATTGCAAGTCGCTTTTTTTATTTTACGATTTGCGTTTCTACTGCATTCCGAATGCGTAATAAGCCACAACACCATTCGGATAAACACCTTCTATATAAACCCCACCTTTTAAACCCGACAAAACACTTCGTAAATCGTCGACCGATGCAACTACCTTATTATTAACGCTTGTAATAATAAAGCCTTTTTGTACACCTTCCAATCGAAGCTTGCCGTCGCCAATTTCGGCTATTTTTACTCCGTTCTTTAAACCGAGTTTCGACTTTGTGGCGGCATCCAATTCAGTAAACTGAGCACCTAAAATGGATACAATTTCGCCTTTTCTAACAATTTTTGTTGTTCCGTCAATGTTACGTAGTGTAACCAAAAATTGTTTCTTTTTATTTTCGCGACTTATTTCAATTTCAACTTTATCGTTTGGTCGGTACCGGCTAACTTGCTCCTGTAACTCGGCCATACTATTCACTTTAAAGCTATTTATCGACAGTATTATGTCGCCTTGTTTTATTCCGGCAGCTTCGGCAGCGCCGCCTTCAGATAATCCGCCAATGTAAACACCTTCAATCTTATCTAACCCTTTTTCTTTCCAAAGTTTTTCGTCGATATCGCTTATTTGAACGCCAAGCAAGGCACGCTGTACTTTACCATATTCAATTAAATCGCCAACTACCTTTTTTACAATAGTAGCGGGTATTGCAAACGAATTGCCAATATAACTACCAGTAGGGGAAGCAATTGCAGTGTTAACGCCAACAAGTTCGCCACGAGTGTTAACTAACGCGCCACCGCTATTACCTGGGTTTACAGCCGCATCGGTTTGAATAAACGATTCTATTGATGCCGTTGGGCGCTCGCGATTGCCTCCACTGCCAAGCATATTTAGGTTGCGAGCTTTGGCACTAACAATACCGGCAGTAACTGTAGATGTGAGGTTATAAGGATTTCCGACGGCCAACACCCATTCGCCAATTTTTAAATCGTCGGAATTGCCGTATGTGATAAATGGCAGCCCACTTTCCTTAATTTTTAATACGGCTAAATCGGTATCGGGGTCGCGCCCAATCAAATCGGCAGTATAGGTGTGCTTGTCGTTTAACGTAACTTCAATCTTTTCGGCGCCATCAATTACGTGGTTGTTGGTAACAATGTATCCATCGTCGGAAATAATTACACCCGAGCCAAAGCCAGATATAGGCTGCGGTTGAATTTCGGGACGGGTTCCAAAAAAGAATTCGTAGAACGGATTTGCGTACGCCTGATTTTGCATTGAAGTTGTTTTTACATGAACAACACCATGCACTGTGCGCTCGGCAGCAAAAGTAAAATCGGTAAAATTACTGCTTCCTCCTTCGGGTAATTTGGTAAGCCGCACCATTTGTGGCTGCTGTGCCGAAACATTGTAAGAACGAGGGTTTACAAACTGAGTATAGGCAAAAAGAGCTACCATACCTCCAAAAACAGCAATAAAAAACAAACCTAAAACTTTTTTTGCATTCATAGTCGTCTATTTTTTAGATGATCAAATTTTCAACTACAAAAATAACGACCACAATTCGAATATGTTTTAAGCTGCGCGCTTATTTAACAATATTTAACGAGTATGACTATTAGTGAGTGGTACGAATCAAGTAATTTTCTAACAACATGAGCCTAAACACAAAACCAGCGATGTAATCCGCATTAACATGAGTACTTGTTTATTTTTCGTTTATTTCCATATCCTTTTGTTTCGATTTAATCAATTCCAGTCGCCTAATTGCTTTCCTGATATTTGATCAATTGTTAATTTTAAAATGACGATGGAATCTACCTGATTTGTCCCATAAACATTGCCGTCTTTCTTACCATAATGTGCCATAATAATATCCAGACCGTTCTTTTTCTCTTCAAAGTTGGTAATAATCTCTACATGACCATAACCAATTACTGAGCGGTATTTTGAACCCCAATCACATGCTTTTTCTTTTCTATATATTTCGGAATGAAACTCTATCTCAAAACATACATAATTATTCTGCTTCAGTAGCTCAACCTTTTTACCCAAAGGCGTTGAATGAATATATAGCGCATTGTCGGAATATCCATAATTCAATGGTACAATGTAGGGCTTGTACGAATCCATCATTGCGAACCGACGCACCTCAGATTTTGTCAAAATCTCTTCAATAATCAATCTGTCAGTAATTTCATTTTGTTTTCTACGCATGGAAAATAAATTAATCTTTTTAACGTCAAATTCTACTTTCAAAAATACGAGTAATTGTCTTATAGGCTAATTCCTGGCAATGCTCACAGCAGGGCTTTAAGTTCATATACAGCAGACTATCCCCGAATGCAAATTTCCTGCAACAACTCCTTATTTATTATGCTTACTTTTTTACTGTCAATTTTTATAATTCCTTCACTTTCAAACTCTTTCAGAATTCGAATTGCGCTATCCTTAGTCATCCCCGAGAGTTCGCCAATATCCTGCCTCGATAGCGAAAGTTCGAATGTGTCGGATTTATATATTTCGTTTCCTAAATATATTAAAATATCGGCTATTCTACCATGCATCTGTTTCTGAGTGAGGCTAATAAGTCGCTCGAAAGTACGTACACTGTTTAAACTGCAATTACCAACAAATGCTTCGGTAAAATCGCCATTGGTGCGCAACAGCTTCTTAATGTTTTGAACGTCGATAAAACAAGCTGTACATGGTTCGATGGCAGTTATTGAATAATGGTATCGATTATCGCCAAATAGGCCAGTATCGCCAAATATTTTCCATGGGGTAACTAGTTCAAGTATAAGGTTTTTATTGTCAAGACCTTCGATGTACAACTTAGCAATGCCCGATGTTAACATAATTAAGTGCGATGAAGCTGTTGCTTGTTTAATTATATTTTCGCCAGCTTTAAAACCAACTTCGTATCTATTTTGATTTAAAATAGTTAAATCTTCGTCAGTTAACATCTTGAATAATGGCGATTTAAGATTGCACTGATTACAATTGGTGCAGTTTCCCGATTTAGTAAATAAGGTCATATTCTAATAGTTTTTGCTAAACAAATTTAGAGATAAATGAATATTTATATCTTTGAATGCAAATTTACGAAAAAATGATTTACTTCATTAAATTTACCGTTATATATCGTAATTATAACGATTTAAATTAACAATTTAACAAATTTATGCGATAGCCATTTGTTAACTTTGAATACATAAACAAATACCTTTAGATTTCAATTTTGATAAACAAGCATAACTTACCCATTTTAAAAATAGGAGAACAAAATATGCAAAAACAAAAAAGTAATATTGGGCTTATAATGTTGTTTTTAAGCTTTTTAACGCTTATAGCCTGCGAAAAAACTACCTTAAAACCTTCTGTATCTTTTAAAGATGGAGTTCAACCAATTTTTACAAGTAAATGTATTAGCTGCCACCCATCGGTAACAAAGCCCGACTTGCGTGAAGGAAACTCATACAAAGCATTAACCGACGGTAAATTTTTTAACACGGCTAATCCAACAGAAAGTAAATTGTATATGAAACTTATGCCTATAAATGCTAGCCATGGAAATAAAATTGATGCTTCTCAACTTCTAACTATTTTAAGTTGGATTGAAAAGGGTGCAAATAACGACTAATTACCTATTAATTAACCAAATAATTAAAAAATATAAAATATGATAAAGATTATTTATACCAAAAGCCTATTAGTTTTATCATTTCTATCAGTTTCGTTAATTGGTTACAGCCAAGATACTGAAGAAGATACAGGAAAACTACCAGTACGATCGACTTTTACTGCTGGGATGCTTATCGATAACCCTACCATTATGAACCAAGCTGGCAAATCGTTGGAATTAACAATTCAACACCGTTTCAGCTCAATGGCTAACGGCATTACCGATATTTTTGGAATATACGGCTCGGCAAATATGCGCATGGCGTTAAGCTACGGTATTAACGACAGAGTTATGATAGGTTTTGGCACTGAAAAGGCAAATAAACTTCAGGATTTGTTTTGGAAAGTTGCATTATTAAAACAAAATCGTTCGGGAAGTATCCCTATTTCAATAAGTTATTATGGAAATATTGTTACCGATGCCAATGCCAAATCATCCTTTTATCCTAGCGAAAATAGCTACAAGTTTATTCACAGGCTTTCGTACCTAACCGAGGTAATTTTTGCTCGTAAGTTTAATAACGTTTTTTCACTTCAAGTTGCACCTCAAATTGCTTATATTAATGCAGTTAATGCAGTTAGCGCCACCGACACAGTAAATACCGTTGCTAAAAACTTTAATTATGGCATTTCGTTTGGCGGTAGAGCAAAAATATGGGATTCGAAATCGATTATTTTCGAATACGACCAGCCACTTACATCGGGCACCAACGCAAAACCAAATTTGGGCTTAGGGTTGGAAATAGGAACTGCAACTCATGCGTTTCAGGTATTTGTTTCTAACTACCAAGGTTTAGTAGGTCAGCGCAACCTTGCTTACAACACTAACGATCCATTTTCGGGCGATATGTCGAAAAACTTTATGTTTGGGTTCAACATCACCGTTCGATTCTAAGCTTATTATTCAACAAAAAATATTGCAATTCGAAGTTGTTAATCGAGAAACTTATTTGCATATATCTATAAATAAGTTACTTGGCTTAATAAAATATTATTATGGAGAATAACGATTCAAAAACATCGTCGCGTAGGCGTTTTTTACGCGAAGGCTTACTTCTTGGTACAGGCGCATTAGCTGCAGCACCATTATTACAATCGTGTGCCGAAGAACACACTATGCCTGCAGACAAGGTTAAAGTGCTAACGCCCGATGGCAAAGTGTTGGAAGTGGATCGTGCAAACCTTAAAGAAGTAAAAGGATCGCAATTAGCTACAACCAAAGAAGCAATACAAGGTTTGCCTGGACGCAAGTTTGTTATGGTTATCGATTTGGCAAAATGCAAAAACGCTCGCAAATGCACCGAAGCCTGCCAAGAAGGACACGACCTGTCGAAAGATATGGAATGGATACGTATTTATCTTCTGCAAGATAGCCCAGAAACATCTCCATATTGGTTTCCACGCCCATGTTTTCATTGCGATAATCCTATGTGCGTAAGTGTATGCCCCGTGGGAGCAACTTATAAGCGAACCGATGGGATTGTTTTAGTTGATGCCGATAGATGTATAGGATGCAAATTTTGTATGACGGGCTGCCCCTATTCTGCGAGGGTATTCAATTGGAAAGAGCCTAAGCCGCAAAGTTTGGAAGAAAAGGATTATTCGCCAGAGTTGAACGTTCCTGCAAAAGAAGGAACTGTGGGCAAGTGCGTTTTCTGCGCCGACAAGTTAAGAAACAATGAGTTACCACGATGTGTAACCGCATGCCCTATGGGAGTTATTTATTTTGGAAACATCCTCGACGATACAATTACCAATGGTGATGAAACAATTAGATTTAGCGACATAATGAAGGAACGTAGCGGTTATAGGTATTTGGAAACTTTGGGAACTGTGCCAAGTGTATTCTATTTACCGCCTGTTGGCAGAATGTTTCCTGTTGAACGTGGCCTAGAAAGCATCGACGACGAAACAAAATCGCGATATAAGAATGTTGACTACGTTAAAAACCTTAGTAAACCTAAGTAATACTAGGAAAACAGTTACATAACAGCCACCGAATAAATCGTAATATGAAGACATTCGATTCAAAATCATTACTAAAAGATTTTACCCCCGAAATTGAAAAAACCAGCATTGCTTGGTGGGTAACCTTAATTACATTTATAGGTATTTTTTTGCTTGGCGTTCATGCACTCGGTCGCCAAGTGTCTGAAGGGCATATAGTAACAGGAATGCGCGACAATGTAGTTTGGGGAATTTACATTGTTAATTTCATATTTTTTATGGGGCTAAGTTATGCTGGGGCTCTACTTTCGGGAGTTTTGCACTTATACAAGGCCGAATGGCGAAAACCAGTAATTCGAATTGCCGAACTTATAACTGTAATATCGCTGTTAATTGGTCCATTTTTCATTTTCTTTTGCGTAGGACGGTTAGACAGGTTGCATTACTTGGTACTTTATCCGCGAATTCAATCACCAATTACTTGGGACGTAATTGCTATAACCACCGATTTATTTGGATGTATTCTTTTTCTGTATCTATCAATAATAGAAGACCTTGCGTTATTGCGCGATAGCTTAGAATTGAACGTTCCTGCCTGGAAGAAAAAACTATATAAGTTTCTCGCAATGAGCTATACAGGCACACCCGAACAACGAAAACACCTTAGCCAAGCACGTAATATTATGGCTGCCATGATTATAGCCATAGCCATTATTGTATATTCGGTGCTAGCTTGGATTTTTGGAGTTACACTTCAGCCAGGTTGGCATAGCACAATATTTGGTCCGTATTTCGTTATTGCGGCCGTATACTCGGGTACAGGGCTTATGATTATTGTTATGTGGCTTTTTCGAAAGATATATCGTCTCGAAAAATATATAACTCTAAGGCACTTTTGTAATGTTGGTTATATTTTGCTAGTTATAGGCGCATTTTACGGTTATTTTACATTTGCCGATTATCTAACAAAGTGGTACGGGTCGCAAAAAATGGACGCCCTATTGATAGATAAACTATTCTCGAACTTCTTTTGGCTTTTTATTTTTGCCAATTACATTGGTATATTAATTCCGATAATAATAATTGGCATTCGAAAATTTCGCACCATTAACAACATTTTTATAGCGGCAATAATTACATTATTAGCACTTTGGGTAAATCGATTTTTAATTGTAATTCCAACATTGGAAACCCCATATTTACCTATACAGGATCATCGTATCGACTGGATACAATATTCGTCAACTTGGGTGGAATGGTCGCTATCGGCTGCTGGCGTTGCAGTTTTTGCAATATTAATTATGTTGTTTTCCAAGCTTATACCAATTATATCCATTTCGGAAATGATTGAAGTTGAAGACACATCGGACGAAACAATTTAAGTAGTTAATTAGTAACACCTTAAGCTTAATTTAAGTTAAAAAGAATAGTATGCAACTATATAAATTACAATATATTAGCCAGATTGCTTGTATTATAGCAATTACATTATTTACATCGAATGCTTTTGCACAAAAAGCTGAACCCGAAACCGAGTTTAAGTACGTAAAAAATACCGATAATAGCCGAACATTAACATATTCGGTAAAATATATTAAAGGCGATGCCAAAAAAAGTTCGGAAGCAACAAATGTGCCTATTTCATTTAACACTGGAATAGCAAAAGAAAACACTAAAATAGTTAATACCAATTCTTTCGGTATAGCTCAATACATTATCCCTGCCGACCAAAAGCTACCACTAAACAACGGGAAATACTCATTTTCGGCCACAATTATCGAAAACCCTTTATTAGAATCGAAGAGCGACTCGATAACGTTGATTGATTTGGGATTGGAAATGAAATTGGAAGTTATCGATTCCGTTAAAACTATTGTATTTAGCACATTTGAAATAGATTACAAAGGGCTGCAAACTCCTGTAAAAGCCGATGTAGTTTTTTACGTTCCTCGCACTTTTAGCAAACTTAAAGTTGGAGAAGGCTCAACCGACGAAAAGGGAAATGGCGAAATAGAGTTCCCAAATGGTATTCCTGGAGATTCAATTGGCAACCTTACTGTTATAGCCAGAGTAGAAGAAAATGAAATGTATGAAAACGTAGAAAACGTACAAACAATTGCTTGGGGCGTTGCAACCAATTACCATATAGCCAAATTCCACCGTGCACTTTGGACAACGGTTGCTCCAAGATGGATGATAATAACATTAACTATTTTATTATTAGGTGTTTGGGGGCATTATATATTTGTGGTATATAAATTGTATAGAATACAGAAAGTAAGTAAGCAAATATCATAATTTTTTAATGTGTAATTTTAATTAACAAACTTAAACGGAGGTATTTATGAAAACAATTAAATCGATTTTTACAGTTTTAGCAGTAGCCGTTTTGGCAATTTCGGTTATGTCAATGGTATCGGCACAACCTAAAAAAGGCAAAGCTTGGGAAGTACCAGCTAAGTACAAGGACATGAAGAATGCAGTAAAAACTTCGGCAGCCAGTATTGAAGCTGGCGCAGCATTGTACAAAAAGAATTGCGCCTCGTGCCATGGAAAAACTGGCTTAGGAGATGGTACAAAAGCCAAAATGCTCGAAACATTTCCTGGTGACTTCTCTAGCGCTGGTTTTCAAGGCCAAACCGATGGAACTTTATTTTATCAAACCAAAATGGGCCGCGATGAAATGCCAAAGTACGATAAAAAAATTGAGGATGTCGACATTTGGAATATGTTAAACTATATACGTTCGTTAAAAAAATAGCAACGTTTTTTGTATCTTAAAAGCCTAATTCATAACGAATTGGGCTTTTTTCATTGTATGTCGGGCATGGTACTTTAACTAGCGAAGTGTAAGGCTTCGTGCATGCCGAGTTGAAACGGAAGTGTTAGCGAATGGCAAGGGTGTTTGCCGCGAGGCAAAATCTGAAAGAAGCCATCAGCAAAGTTAGCGTTCTGACGCACAGAAATTTGATATAAGGCTGAATAGCGAGGGAGAGCGAGCCATGGATTGCGTTAGCCCAAAAATCAACCGTAACGGCTTACAGTAAATCAGGCAGAACCTAACGAAAGAGAAGAATCTTATCCCGAGAGGCCTTGCCCCGTGCCGTGGAGGGCAAGGATATTAGCGATAATATCTGCGAGGGGGTCAAGAAGTCAGCAGAGGACA
>JANYAP010000077.1 GCA_025361285.1 Bacteroidales bacterium
ATTTATTTGTGAAATTCCGATAGTTTCACAACCTAAATGAATGTTGGCAAGGCGTACAGCGGACAAGCGGCTTCCAGGCTCAATGAGCCGCGAAATTATTAACCACAATACATAATTTGCATTGTCACTTCTACCTAAAACATCCGTTATTCCTATTGTTTGAGCTAATTGGTATAGCGCAATTGACGGTCCGGCAATTTTACCGTTTGTAATTTGGCTATTTGCAATTTGTTCGAATTGTTCTAAATTATTTTTATTTTGCAGTGCAGTTTTTAATGCAATAATTTCGGCTGCAGAGCAATCGGATAAATTTGCAATAGTTGTTTTTACAACCTTACCGTTAACCCTCTGACTATTACGTAGTAGGATACGTCGGTGGGTTTTTCCATTAGCTTTATATGTGCAGTCGTCTATATACATAGTGAACACAAAAGTAATACATATAAAATTAATATACAAATTATTAAGTTAAAATTTTAAAATAATGTAGTGACCACATTTTTTAGAAAATAATACACATATCGCTTATATGCAGTATGTTAGATGGTTTTTAGTAATGAAGATCCGGTATAAATGAACAATAGGTATCGCCATTTATTTTTCGACCTCGACAGAACTCTTTGGGATTATGACAGTAATGCCATGGAAGCGCTGCAAGAAATTTACAATTCCTATAAATTAGAAGGCGTTTTCGACGAATTCGAAAATTTTCATTGTTCGTTCACTAAACATAACGACGAATTATGGAAAGAATTTCGCCTTGGAAAAGTTCATAAGGACGTATTACGCACGCTTAGGTTCGAAAAAACTCTATTCGATTATGGCACAATTAATTCCGATCTTGCTATTGAATTGAACAACCACTTTCTAGAAATAAGTCCACGAAAAACTCGACTTATTGATGGTGCAATTGATCTATTGGAATATCTGCGAAGCAAGCCCTACAGCTTATACATAATTACCAACGGGTTTACAAAAATTCAGCTTTTAAAGATGGAATCGTCTGGTTTGGATGTCTATTTCAAAAAAGTATTTACTTCGGAAAATACCAGTAGCAGTAAGCCGCACAACGATATATTTAGGCAGGCTGTCACTTCGGTTAATGCTCGCAAAAACGAAAGTTTAATGATTGGCGATGATTTAGAGACAGACATAACGGGCGCACGCAATTACGGAATCGATCAGGTTTTTTTTAACCCATTAATTGTTAGCCATAACCATAAAACCACATTCGAAATTACGAAGCTGGATCAGTTGCGCGAAATATTATAAGTAATATTTATTAAATAAGCTCCTACTGCGTTGCTGCAAAAATTTTAAATTACTCGCAAATCTGTTAATTTTAACAGTGTTCGTTAAATCGCTTCGCTAAGTTCTCACTTACTGTAGTAAGCTCCAGTATTAAATTTTTTGCACGCCTTGTAGGAACTTATTTCCAACACATTACTAAGGTTATCTCTAAAAACAAGTATTTTCAAATTCCTCCCTGCACCTTATCGGTATCGCGCCTATCGCGCTTAGTTGGGCGTCCTGTTCCTCGGTCGCGAACGAAGTTTTTCTGTAAATAACTCATCTCTACCTTTTTGTATTCTTCTTCGGGGGTAATTTCAACTATAAACTCCTTCACTTTTTCGGCCGATAAGCGAGTATGCAAAAGTCCTAAAACATTGTAGCTAAGCATCATGGGGTTTTTACGAACAAAAATTGTTTCCCCAACCTTTACATGCCTCGACGATTTTACCGACACGCCCTCTATTGAAACCTGTCCTTTATCGCAAGCCTCGGCAGCAAGTGTGCGTGTTTTAAAAATGCGCACCGCCCATAAAAACTTATCCATTCGTATTTCCATATATAAGTCGTAAGGTTTAAGTCGTAAGACACAAGACACAAGACACAAGACACATGTCGTATGACGCAAGGCATAAGTTACTAATACTTTTTTCTTACGACTTATACCTCACAACCATTGTCTTCGACTTACTTATTACTAAACTGTGTCATAGTTAATTGCGTACCAATTGTGCCAAAACTTTTAATTATATCGATTGCCATTGGCATTCGGGTAGCAATTGTTTTTTCTTCGTCGGCAGTCCATTTTCCGAGTACAAAATCGACCTGTTGACCTTTTGAGAATTCGCTTCCTATACCGAAACGCACGCGTGTATAATCGTTTCGCCCAAGCACTTCGTTAATGCTTTTAAGTCCGTTATGACCGCCATCGCCACCTTTGGGCTTAATGCGGATGCTACCAAGCGGCAAGGCCAAATCGTCGAGAATAACGAGGAGGTTTTCGAATGGTATGTTTTCCTTCTGAATCCAGTAATTAATGGCTTTCCCACTCAAATTCATGTAAGTAGATGGTTTTAAAAGGATAAACGTACGGCCTTTAAATTTGAACTCGCAAACGGCTCCGTATCGGTTATCTACAAAACAAATATTGGATGCTTTAGCAAAAGCATCCAATACGTTAAAACCTATGTTATGGCGGGTATCACGGTATTCGTCGCCAATATTACCCAACCCTACAATCAAATACTTCAATGTTAATCAGTTTTTATTTTTTTGCAGCAGGTGCGGCAGCTTCGGCAGCTCCACGAGCAGCGCGAGTCATTTTAACCGATACAACAGGGTTGTTTTTCAAATCGAGGAATTCGATTTTTTCACGCGAAATATCGCCTACCATAATCGATTTTCCTAAACCAAGGTCCGAAACTTCAAGTACAATCTCATCGGGAAGGTCTTTTACAATTCCGCGAACTTTAAGCTTACGACGATCCTGTATTAATTTACCACCTTCTTTTACACCTATCGAGTTGCCTTCAACACGAACTGGAATTTCGATAACAATAGTTTTGTTTGCATCAACTTCGTAGAAATCGATATGTAAAACTTTGTCGGTTACTGGGTGAAATTGAAGATCTTGAATTTTTGCCATTATTTTCTTACCATCTATGTTAAGATCAATAAGATATACATGAGGAGTATAAAGAATTTCTTTCAAGTCCTTTTCTATAACCGAAAAGAAAGCGTATTCTTTACCTCCGTACAAAACACATGGAACAGATTCGTTAGCACGTACTTGCTTGCTATTACCTTTTCCAACTTTCTCGCGAACGGTACCTTTTAGCTCAATTGATTTCATTGTATATTAATATATTAAAAGTGAATAATTTTTTTGAGGTGCAAATATAATTATTGTGCTATAAAATTCGAACTTATCGACTGAAAATTATACACTTTTTCTATTACATCGGCAAAAGTATCGGCAACACTAAGCACCTTAATCTTTTCGCTTTGGCGATGTAAGGGAATTGTGTCGGTACAAATAAGTTCGATAAGGCTCGATTTTTCTATTCTATCGTATGCAGGGCCCGATAATACAGGGTGCGTACAGATAGCACGAACGCTGTTTGCGCCCATTTCGGTCATAAGGTCGGCAGCCATAGTAATTGTTCCGGCGGTATCAACCATATCGTCGATAATTACCACGTCCTTATTGGCAACATCGCCTATAATTTTTATCTCTTCAACCACATTGGGTTTCTTGCGTAATTTGTAACCTATTGCCATTTCGGCATTCATAAAGCGCGAATAGGCGTTTGCACGTTTTGTACCCCCCATATCGGGTGCTGCAACCACCAATTTCGGAAGGTTTAAGCTACGTAAATATGGCACAAATATTGGCGATGCATATAAGTGATCCACAGGCACATCGAAAAAGCCTTGTAACTGATCGGCATGCAAATCCATGGTCATAACCCTATCAACACCCGAAGCGGTAAGCAAATTAGCTACCAGTTTAGCTCCAATGGCACAGCGTGGGCGATCTTTGCGATCCTGACGTGCAAAACCAAAATATGGAATTACAGCCACCACCTTATTTGCCGATGCTCGTTTGGCGGCATCAATCATCATAAGCAGTTCGAACAGGTTTTCGGTTGGTGGAAAGGTTGACTGAATAATAAAAACCGTTGCGCCACGCACCGATTCATCATAAGCTGGCTGAAACTCACCATCGCTAAAACGAGTTACGGAGCTACGTCCCAATTCGCCACCAAAACTTTTAGCAATTTTTTCGGCTAAGTATCGCGAAGCTGTACAGGAAAAAAACTTTATAGGAGTATTGGCTGCCATTATGTTATAGTTATTATCGTTTCCTTTTAAGGATTGCAAAGGTATAAAATTTTAAACATAATTGCTGAATTTCTTTTGATAATAAGTATCGTGTAGATTACCGCCTAGGCCAAATTGGCTCAATTAAAAATTGCATTCGCTAACAGCTTTTAATTACGTCATTATGCGCCATTATAAATCGCTTCGTTTTACAGTTAACTAATTAGTGTCCATTCGTAATGTCGAAATAATTTTTAATGCTAAAAAAATCACGCCACAGATTCGCAGATTATCAAATAGTTGAAATTAATACAATCTGTGAATCTGTGGCAATTTTTACTTTACGGATGGTCACTAATTAATTGTAATAACTTCAACTATTTTTTTTCAATTAAAAAGAAAAAAGTATTGAGTACAGATTACTAAGTACTTAGAAAACATAGTTTGAAAAGTTGCTCAGTTTTAAATACCTGGTACTAAATACTTGATACTTAGTACTATTTTGTTATGCCGACGACCGATGACGAATACCATATTTCCTTCGTTTCATTTAAATTCAACGCTTAAATGCAATTTGCCACCCAATCCAGTTTCGATAATTCGCCGTAGTGTGGAGATTCTTACTTCTCCCGAAGCTCTTTCTATTTTAGATATGTATGTTCTTTTAACATGCAGTTTTTCAGCTAATTCTTCTTGGGTTAAATGAGCTTTGATTCGCGATTCTTTCACCAATGCAGCAACCATGTACGATTCGGCTTTTTGTTCAAAGTCATCTCTGTTCTTTGTGCCTTTTATACCATACTTTTGGTCGAAAAGCTCATTTATTGTTTTTGGATTCTTTGTTTGCATAATAATCGCTCCTAAGTATTTTAGCTCGTTCAATTTCATTTCGCGGCGTTTTCTGTGTTTTCTTCTGAAAACCATGCAGTAAAATCACCAATTTGTTATCATCGAAGAAAGTAAATATTCGATAGATATCGCTGCCCACTTCAATTCGTATTTCATAAATCTCATCTTCAAGATGTTTAAAGAACTTTGCTGATATTTTTTGTACGGATATTACTATCTGTAAAACGTAATCAACCTTATCTTTAACTTTATGGTTTAAAGGACTATAAAACTCCCAAAAATAATCTTTATATGGTTCTAATATTCTCATAAATAATATCGCAAATGTAACTAATTAGTTTCTTTTTTTTCAATTTAATGGATGATATTTTTGTGTCGCTACCTTTTAATCTTCTATACCTGTTTGCCTGTATTTTTCAGTGCTTCCGGCGTAATTGTATACAGCATATATCCATGTAAACCACCAAATCCACACAACACTATTGCATGGATTTAGTAGTTGGTCGGTTTACAATACAGGCAAAAACCTTTAAACATATATTCGACGCAGGCATTAGTCATCCGCCGAACATAATTCACTTATTGCTAAAGCCTTGGATTATATCTAATAATTATATACCTTTGCACAAAGCAATGGACTATAAGATATTTATAGGAAGTTTTATGAACACAGGGGAAATAATTACCGAACTTAGAAAGGATAAGATTGGTCGCAAACTGATTTAGTAAGTAAAAGCGGTGTTTCGCGCGAGATGATGGGCAAATACGAAAGAGGGGAAGCAATGCCTTCTATTTAAGTAGCCAAAAGAATTGCCTATGCGTTGGAAGTTGCTACTGATTTATTGTTAAGCGATGACAATACAAACGATAAAGACTTGCTTAAAAAATTCGAGGCAATACTGGAAATGAAAGGTGATACAAAAAACACTATTCTTAATTTACTTGACCTTGCTATCAGAGATTACAAAGCAAAACAAGCATTCAAAATACAAAATATTTAATACTATGCAGCCAGTTACAGTATATGTACCAGACCAACAAGTTCCGTTTTTTATGGAACTTGTTAGTAATCTTCATTTAAAAACTAAAAATAACGATGTTGCCTTTGAACTAACTGATGCTCACAAGGCTATATTAGATCAAAGATTGGATAATTACCAAAATCACCCCGATAGCTATTTGGATTGGGAGGATGTACAAAAGGATATTGAAAAAATCCTATGAACTACAAAATTAAAATCGACCCTATTGCACGACTCGACATGATAGAAAGCGCAATTTGGTACAACAAACAACAACATGGTTTGGGGCGTCGTTATTACAATAGTGTGCAGCAAACCATAAAAAGTATAAAAAGCAACCCTTACAAATATCAGTTACGACACAAGGCTTTGCGCATGGCATTGGTAAACAAGTTTCCGTTTATGGTTATGTTTTTGGTTGACGAAAATAAAAAACAGATTGCTGTTACCGCAGTACTACACACTAGCAGAAACCCTACAATTTGGAACGAACGAACTGGTAAACAATAAACCAACCTATTTAAACTACCAAAGCCACACAACATTATTGCTGCATGGCTTTGGTTTGGCGGTTTGCAAAACCGCATGTTACTATGCGGCGGCATTACAAATGCCGCCGAGCATGGGGCAGTAACCCCAACGGGATACGAGGCTTTGTTTATGTGGCCACATTTACAGCGCTTATCAAACAACTGATGTTCCGTTACAATAGGTATGATGGGCGGAAGGTCAATTACCTGCCGTTTGCCTGTTAAACAACCCTTCTG
>JANYAP010000094.1 GCA_025361285.1 Bacteroidales bacterium
TATAACCACTACAACCTCTACAACCTCTACAACTTCTATAACCTCTACAACCTCTACAACCCCTATAACCTCTGCAACCTCTACAACTTCTATAACCTCTACAACCTCTACAACCCCTATAACCTCTACAACCCCTATAACCTCTACAACCTCTACAACCTCTACAACCCCTATAACCTCTACAACCCCTATAACCTCTATAACCTCTCAAACCATGCACGAAATAACCTCCAACCAATTCGACAACGAAGTATTACAAGCAGGAAAAGTAGTACTCGACTTCTATTCAACCGAATGCCCTCCATGCGAGGCAGTTGCGCCTAAATTTGAAGGATTAGCTAAGCTTTATGGCAACGATATTAAATTCGTGAAAATATTTCGTCAGCAAAATCGCGAATTGGCTGATAAGCTGGATATTAAATCATCGCCAACACTTTTGTTTTTCGACAACGGCAAAGAAGTTGCCACGCGGTATAGCGGAGCAATAAAACGAAGCGACATTATTCATAGTCTCGATAGTATGTTGTCGTTCAATCGGGTACAAGAAATTAAATCGAAAATTAAGCCAACTGTATCCGAATACGATGTTATTATACTCGGAGCTGGTCCTGGCGGGTTAACTGCCGGATTATATTTATGCCAGGCAAAAATAAATACAGTACTTGTCGATATTGCCCTGCCAGGTGGTCAAGTATCTACAACTCACGAAGTTTCGAACTACCCTGGCTTTATCGAGCCTCAAGCAGGCTATATGCTATCGCACAACATGAGCGAACAAACAAAGCTCTGTGGCACAGTATATAAGGTAGCCGTCGATATCACTAAAGTCGATTTGGATAAGAAGGAAGTTATTATCGACGAATACGAAACCATAAAAGCAAAGAAAATAATTATTGCAACCGGCACTTCGCCAAATTTAACGGGTGCTTTAGGCGAGAAAGAGCTAAAAGGTAAGGGAATATCATATTGTGCAACTTGCGATGCTAAGTACTATGGCGATAAGGAAGTTATAGTAATTGGCGGAGGTAATTCGGCCGTTGAGGAGGCTGACTTTATTACCCGATTTGCAAGCAAAGTTACCGTAATTCATCAGTTCGATAAGTTTACGGCAAACAAAAAGGCTCAGGACAAATTGATAAACAATCCTAAAGTAAGTACTTTGTTTGAACACGAACCGCGTTCGTTTGTTAAAGATGGCGATAAGATTATTGTCGAAATAGAAGATTTGAAAACTAAACAGATAAAAAAACTAGCCAGCGATGGTGTGTTTATTTTTATCGGCATGAAACCTAATATTGAGCTATTTAAAGATAAATTAGAGCTCGACAATTGGGGATATATTAAAACTAACCACGATATGCAAACCAATATTTCTGGAGTGTATGCCGTTGGCGATGTTATAAGTAAAAAATACCGTCAAATTACTACAGCCGTGGCCGACGGAACTATTGCCGCCATTGCTATTGCTAAAGAGTTGGATTAATATTAATTATTGTTAAACTAAAAAATCATTTCAATGAAAGCGAACATGGGAACTATCGACAAGGTAATCAGAATATCGATTGCATTCGTAATTGCAGTTTTGTTTTTTGCGCACATCATTACCGGAACGGTAGCAATTGTTTTATTAATTTTGGCAGGTATATTTGTGTTAACCAGCTTTTTAAGCTTTTGTCCACTTTATTTACCTTTTGGAATTAGTACATGTAAAAGTGTTAAAAAATAGTATTTAGGCTAGAGGCTGTAGACTAGAGGCTTTAGACTGTAGGTGAATAACATACACAACATTCAAACCTGTATAAAAGCGCGTATTTTAGCACTTTTTTTATATGTTGCACCGAAGCACCTACAGCCTCTAGCCAACAGTCTAATACCTCCAGCCTATTTTTTTCTCCTTACCTCGAAAATAAACTTGCTCCGAATAAACAACTAGGCACTTTTATCTGCAAATTTGCATTTCTAATTTTAAGGTTTTTAAAGTAGATATATATATGCAAGATAAAGCAGAAAATACTGACGTTTCGGAAGTTAAGCATTTTATTCAGGAAATAGTTGAGAACGATATCAAGTCGGGCAAATATCAAGGTAGGGTACACACACGTTTTCCACCAGAGCCTAATGGATACCTACATATTGGACATGCAAAATCAATTTGCCTAAATTTCGGTTTAGCCGCAAAATACGGAGGTTTGACCAATTTACGTTTCGACGACACAAATCCAGTTAAGGAAGATACCGAATATGTCGATTCGATAAAAGAGGATGTTAAATGGCTGGGCTTTAGTTGGGACGACCGCGAATACTACGCCAGCGACTATTTCGAACAATTGTACAAATATGCAATAAAGCTAATCGAAAAAGATAAGGCCTACGTTTGCGACCTATCGCAGGAAGAAATGGCTACATACCGAGGAACTGTAAATCAGGCAGGTAAGGATAGTCCATACCGCAGCCGTTCAGTTTCAGAAAATGTCGACCTTTTTCACCGAATGAAAAATGGAGAATTTGCCGACGGGTCGCGGGTGCTGCGTGCAAAAATCGACATGGCATCGCCAAATATGCTGCTGCGCGATCCTATTTTATATCGAATACTTCATGCCGAACATCATCGTACTGGTAATGAGTGGTGTATATACCCCATGTACGATTTCGCACACGGTCAATGCGACTCTATCGAAAAAATTACTCATTCGGTTTGCACACTCGAATTCGAAGTGCATCGCCCTCTGTACGATTGGTTTGTGAAAGAATTAGAGATTTACGCGCCACAGCAAATCGAATTTGCACGCCTAAATCTAACATATACCATGATGAGTAAACGCAAACTCCTCGAATTGGTAAAGGGTTCGTTTGTAAATGGTTGGGACGATCCACGCATGCCCACAATTTGTGGATTACGCCGCCGCGGTTTTACCCCCGAAAGTTTGCGAAACTTTGCCGAAAAGGTTGGTATTGCTCGCCGCGATAATATTATAGATATTTCGCTACTCGAATTTTGCCTACGCGAAGACCTGAATAAGAAGGCATTACGTGTAATGAGTGTTATGGATCCAATTAAGGTTACAATTATAAATTATCCCGATAACCAAGTTGAGTGGATGGACGCCGTTAATAATCCTGAAGACGAATTGGCCGGAATACGTAAAGTGCCGTTTTCGAAGGAGTTATATATCGAACGCGACGACTTTATGGAAGTTCCTTCCAAAAAATACTTCAGATTATCGCCTGGATCTGAAGTTCGCTTAAGATACGCGTATTTTATTAAATGCGAGGAAGTTATAAAAGATGCTACAGGTAATATTATAGAACTTAAATGCACTTACGACGTTGCAACAAAAGGCGGAAACGCTCCCGATGGCCGAAAAGTGAAAGGTACAATCCATTGGGTTTCGAAAGCTCAAGCATTGCAAGCCGAAGTGCGCCTATACGACCGCTTATTTTTAAAAGAAAACCCCGAAGATTGTGCTGATGGTGCCGATTACAAATCGAACTTAAACCCCGATTCGCTAAAAGTTCAATCCTGTTTTGTTGAGCCTTCGGTAAAAGCTGCAGAAAAACTAGATAAATTTCAATTCGAGCGAGTTGGTTATTTTTCAGTCGATTACGACTCGAAGCCTAATAGCCTAGTGTTTAACCGAATAGTAACTCTTAAAGACAGCTGGTCGAAAATAGTTGCCAAAGAGTAATAACTCAGCATTATAACTATTTTGAAAATTTGCTGTAAATCGAAATGTTGTTAAATAAGACAATAAATGTAAAACTTGTTATACGGGTAATTGCCGTTCATTTACTTAACTTCTAATAACAAATTATTCGATTAATAAAAAAAGCCTTGCAAACACTTAGTTTACAAGGCTATATTTTTTGTATTAGTGACCCCGCAGGGAATCGAACCCTGGACCCATTGATTAAGAGTCAATTGCTCTACCAGCTGAGCTACGGAGTCATTCTGTTTTGCGGTGCAAATGTATTAAATTTCTATTAGAAATGCTCCCAAGCACTAGTTTCCATCGAAAAAAATTTTTTACATTTTGTTGTACTAGTTAATTGTTTATTATTTAGTATATTATGTAAACTAAGAATTAATAGACGCAATTTTTTTTTAAAATTCATTTTGATTTTAATAATTATTCAATACATTTGCCCAACAATTTAAGATATCGAAGTATGTTAATAAGTTCGCAATATGTACAAGTCGTTCTCGTGGTGCTAGTCAACATTATGCTGGTGTGAGAATGTATTGCTTTTATATTATACCAAAAAGCCTTTCTCGCAACAACGAGAAGGGCTTTTTTAATTTAATAGACTGTTGCAAATAGACTTTAGACTAGAGGTTGTAGACTGCAAGAAGAAAAATCAATGAAAATTTTGGAGTAGGGAATGAAGCTCCTACATCCTACAGCCTCTAGCCTACAGCCTTTTAAAATTGAAAACTTAAAAACAATAATATGCCAAACAAACTTAGAAGTGCAGCATCAACACAGGGGCGACGCATGGCCGGTGCCCGTAGCCTTTGGCGTGCCAACGGTATGAAAGAAGAACAGATGGGTAAACCGCTTATCGCCATTGTTAACTCGTTCACACAGTTTGTACCGGGGCATGTTCATTTGCACCAAATAGGTCAGCAAATAAAATCGATTATCGAAACTCAGGGTTGTTTTGCTGCCGAGTTTAACACAATTGCTATCGACGATGGTATAGCAATGGGTCACGACGGTATGTTGTACTCGTTGCCATCGCGCGACCTTATTGCCGATAGCGTTGAATATATGGTTAATGCGCACAAAGCTGATGCTATGATATGCATTAGCAACTGCGACAAAATAACACCAGGTATGTTGTTGGCTGCCATGCGGTTAAACATACCAACCATTTTCGTGTCGGGCGGTCCAATGGAAGCCGGCGATATCGACGGGAAAAAATACGATTTGGTTGATGCCATGGTACTTGCAGGCGACCCTTCTATTTCCGACGATTTAATGTTGAAAATTGAAAAATCGGCTTGCCCCACTTGCGGCTCGTGCTCGGGCATGTTCACGGCCAATTCCATGAACTGCCTTAACGAAGCCATAGGGTTAGCGCTTCCCGGCAACGGAACCATTGTAGCCACTCATAAACAACGAACTGCTTTGTTCGAGAAAGCTGCAAACCAAATTGTTAAAATTGCAAACGACTACTATTTTAATGGCAACGACGACGTTTTGCCACGCTCGATAGCTACAAAAACTGCGTTTACCAACTCCATGACACTCGATATTGCCATGGGTGGTTCCACAAACACAGTGCTTCATATATTAGCCATTGCGAATGAGGCCGAAGTTGATTTTACCATGAAAGATATCGACGAACTTTCGCGTAAAACGCCAGTACTTTGCAAGGTTGCCCCAAGTTCGAACTATCACGTTGAAGATGTTGGGCGCGCTGGCGGAATACTTTCAATTTTAAGCGAACTGCACAAAGGCGGCTTAATTGATGGTTCGGCAAAACGTGTTGATGGTCTTACACTTAAGCAAGCAATTGATGCTTACGACATTACAAATAAAGATGCAATTGCCGATGCATTTACAATATACAAAAGTGCACCGGGCGGCGGCCGTAACTTGGTAATGGGTTCGCAAAATGCCAGTTTTAAAGAACTCGATACCGACCGTGCCAAAGGTTGCATACGAAATATCGAAAATGCATACAACAAAGACGGTGGTTTAGCTGTTCTTTACGGTAATATTGCCGAAAAAGGATGTATTGTTAAAACTGCTGGTGTGAGCGAGAAAATTTTTAAATTCGAGGGAACTGCCCGAGTATTCGAATCGCAGGACGATGCTTGCGACGGCATACTGGGCGGCAAAGTCGCTGCCGGCGATGTTGTTGTTATTCGCTATGAAGGACCAAAGGGCGGACCAGGAATGCAGGAGATGCTTTACCCAACGTCGTATATTAAATCGAAAAAACTTGGCGAAGCTTGTGCTCTTATTACCGATGGTCGATTTTCGGGAGGTACTTCTGGTTTATCAGTAGGTCATATTTCGCCCGAAGCAGCTAGTGGCGGAGCAATAGCATTGATAAACGATGGCGACCGAATAGAGATAAATATCCCCAACCGTAGTATTAACCTACTCATTTCGAACGACGAACTTGCAATACGAATTAAAAAGGAAGAAAGTCGTGGAAATAAGGCATATACACCAATTTCGCGTGAGCGCTACATTTCAAAATCGCTAAAAGCTTATGCATCGATGGTTAGCTCGGCCGATTTAGGTGCGGTGAGAATTGTGGAATAGACTGTATGCTAGAGGCTTTAGGGAAAATAGAAAATAAAAAAATAAAAAAATAAAAAAAAAAAATATGGAACAAAAGGAAACGCAGAAACCGGCATCCATAAAGGTAACTGGTTCACAGTCGGTTATAAAATCGTTGATAGAAGAAGGCGTTGAAATTATGTTTGGCTACCCTGGCGGACAGATAATGCCTATTTACGATGCACTTTACGATTTTACCGATAAAATAAATCACGTATTGGTGCGCCACGAGCAAGGTGCAGCCCATGCAGCACAAGGTTATGCACGTGCAACCGGAAAAGTTGGCGTAGCAATGGCAACATCGGGACCAGGTGCAACAAACTTAATTACTGGTATTGCCGATGCCATGTTGGATTCAACCCCGTTGGTATGCATTACAGGGCAAGTTGGCGCTATGCTTTTAGGTACCGATGCTTTTCAGGAAACCGATGTAATTGGTATATCTATGCCTGTTACAAAATGGAACGTACAGGTTACCAAGGCCGAAGACATTGCTCCTGCCATTGCAAAAGCATTCTACATTGCACGTACAGGTCGCCCCGGACCTGTTTTGGTTGACATTACTAAGAACGCGCAGTTTGCCGAATGCGATTTTCAATATAAAAAATGCGAAGGTATTCGTAGCTATATTCCTGTTCCTAAGGTAGATGTTAACAAAATTGACCAAGCGGCTAAAATTATTAACGAAGCCAAAAAACCATATATTCTTTTCGGACAAGGTGTAATACTTGGCAGCGCCGAGAAAGAATTTCGTGCATTTGTCGAAAAATCGGGCATCCCAGCAGCTTGGACGCTTTTGGGCAACTCCTCATTGCCAACAAGCCACCCATTAAATGTTGGAATGCTTGGCATGCACGGTAATTATGGCCCGAACATTAAATGTAACGAATGCGATGTGTTAATTGCCATAGGAATGCGTTTCGACGACCGTGTTACAGGCGATGTAAAGCGTTTCGCCAAACAAGCAAAGGTTATACACATCGAAATTGACCCTGCCGAAATTGATAAAAACGTTAAAACGGAAGTGGCTGTTTTGGGCGATGTTAAAGAATCGTTGCCTTTGTTAACCGAACGTATTAAAACAAATAATCACGAAGCTTGGATTGGCGAGTTTAAAAAGTGCATGGACATTGAATATAACCAAGTTATAAAAAAAGATATTCATCCTGAAAAAGAAGGAATGACTATGGGTGAAGTTATTCGTCGCATAACCGATAAAACTAAAGGCGATGCCATTTTGGTTACCGATGTTGGTCAGCACCAAATGATTGCAACGCGATACTTTAAATTTAACAAAACTCGCTCGTGTATCACCTCTGGTGGATTAGGCACCATGGGCTTTGGCTTACCCGCATCGATTGGTGCAAAAATGGGAGCGCCCGATCGTGAGGTTATTTTAGTAGTTGGCGATGGTGGTTTGCAAATGACTATTCAGGAAATGGGTACCATCTTCCAAACAGGCGCAGCCGTTAAAATAGTTCTGTTGAACAACAATTTCTTGGGAATGGTTCGCCAGTGGCAACAAATGTTTTTCGAAAAACGCTATTCGTCGGTTGAACTTATTAATCCCGATTTTATTACAATTGCTAAAGGGTATTCAATTGAAGGACAAAAAGTTACATCGCGCACCAATATCGACAATGCCATCGACACAATGCTTAACCACAATGGACCGTACCTGTTGGAAGTAGTTGTAGAAAAGGAAGGAAACGTATTTCCTATGGTGCCGGCAGGTTGCTCAGTATCAGAAATTCGCCTCGAATAACAATGGTTTAAAACATTTACTTAATTTTGCAATCATGGAACAAGAATATACAATTACCGCATTTTCCGAGAACAGTATTGGACTCCTCAACCGCGTAACTATCATATTTACACGCCGTCAGGTTAATATCGAAAGCCTCACTGTTTCGCAATCATCAATTCCTGGAATATCGAAATTTACAATTGTTGTAAAGGTAACTCAAGAGAAGGTTGAGAAGGTAACTAAGCAAATTGAAAAATTGGTTGAAGTGCTTAAAGCCTTCTATCATACTAACGATGAGATAATTCAACAAGAAATTGCTCTTTATAAAGTTCCTACCGAGAAACTTATGAGTAGCAACGAAATTGAAAACCTAGTTCGTAAGTCTGGCGCTCGTATTCTCGAGGTTACGCCCGATTACACTGTAATTGAAAAAACTGGTTACAAAGCCGAAACGCAAGAGTTATTTCAAAAGCTTGACGCATACGGAGTTACGCAATTTACTCGTTCAGGTACAGTTGCCGTAACAAAAAACCCTAAGGAGCTTTTAACCGAATACCTGAAGGAACTTGAATAATTTATGAACGCAGAGACGCAAAGACGCAAAGAAATAGAATTAATAATCAAACTCTGCGGCTTTGCGCCTCTGCGTTAAAAGCACCGTTTGGCGAAGCCAAATATTATTTCTTACGACTAATGACTCTTTAATAATAAATCTAAATAATCAAAAAAATGGCTAATTATTTTAATTCTATACCTTTACGTGTTCAGCTCGAGCAATTAGGTAAGTGCGATTTTATGGACGAGTCGGAATTTTCCGATGGCGTTAGCAAATTAAAAGGAAAGAAAATTGTAGTATTAGGCTGCGGCGCACAAGGCTTGGCGCAAGGTTTAAACATGCGCGACAGTGGTTTGGATATTTCGTACGCTATACGCGAAGTTGAAATTACCGAAAAGCACGTTTCGTACGTTAACGCTACAAACGAAAAGTTTAAAGTAGGCACATTCAGCGAGTTAATTCCAACCGCCGACCTAGTGCTTAACCTTACTCCCGACAAATACCACACCGCCGTGGTTGCACAGGCAATGCCGTTGATGAAAAAAGGCGCTTGTCTTTCGTATTCGCACGGTTTCAATATTGTTGAAGAAGGCAACCAAATTCGTAAGGATCTAACAGTTATTATGGTAGCTCCTAAATCGCCAGCTTCGGAAGTACGTGCCGAGTTTTTACGCGGTTTTGGCGTTCCTACGCTTATTGCCGTACACCGCGAAAACGACCCTAATGGCGATGGTTTGGAAATAGCGAAAGCCTATTGTGTAGGTACTGGCGGACATAAAGCCGGCGTGCTTCACTCGTCGTTTGTTGCCGAAGTGAAATCGGACTTAATGGGCGAACAAACCATTCTTTGCGGTGTATTGCAAACAGGTTCAATACTTTGCTTCAACAAAATGGTTGAAAAAGGTATCGACAAGGGATATTCCTCAAAATTAGTACAATACGGTTGGGAAGTTATTACCGAAGCTTTAAAACTTGGCGGTATTACCCACATGATGGATCGCTTGTCGAACCCATCGAAAATTAAGGCTTTCAACCTTGCCGAAGAATTGAAATCGATTATGCGTCCGTTGTACGAAAAACACATGGACGATATTATGTCGGGCGCATTCTCATCTACAATGATGCAGGACTGGGCTGCAGGCGACAAAAACCTATTAGCTTGGCGCGCTGCAACTGGCGAAACTGCTTTCGAGAAAACTCCTGCAGGCAGCATGGAAATTAAAGAACAGGAATATTACGACAACGCACTTTTAATGGTAGCTTTCGTTAAAGCTGGCGTTGAATTAGCTTTCGAAGTAATGTGCGAAACTGGTATTAAGGAGGAATCGGCATACTACGAGTCGTTGCACGAAACACCGCTTATTGCCAACACCATTGCGCGTAAGAAATTGTTCGAAATGAACCGTGTAATTTCCGACACAGCCGAATATGGTTGTTATTTATTCGATCATGCATGTAAGCCCCTATTGGCCGACTTTATGAAGAAAATTGACACTGATGTAATTGGCAAACCATACAACGCAGGTAAGGACAACCACGTTGACAACTTCGAACTAATAAAAGTAAACGAATCCATTCGTAACCACGATGTTGAATACATTGGCGAGGAATTACGCGCTGCAATGACAGCTATGGAAGCAATTGTGTAAATAGTGACTCTAAGAAAACTCTTCTTTGTTACTTTTTTCGGTAAAAAAGTAACAAGAAAAATATTTGAAACTTATGGTAAATATTGACATACAACTATATTTTTGACATTTTAACGAGTTTTCTTAGTAACACTAAATAACACTTCATATAATTTTAATTAAAAGGGACTGGTGAAAATCGAGTCCCTTTTTTTATTTACAATAATGTATATGTTATTTATTCAAGAAATTTCTTCTTGTGTTATACATCAGTAAATAAGCACGTTTGTTAGTTTCGCTTAAAAATGAATGATATACTAAAGTATCAACGAAAGGTTGCTTTTCGATAAACGGATTCAACAACTTTCCTATTCTGGATTCAACTACACCGATTCTTTTGGCAAATTCCATAAAATCGACTTTTGAAGGGTGTCCGCTTTTTTTATACTCTTCACTTTTATAACCATCTGCAAATAGACCTTTATCCAATGCAAAAGCAGAATCGTCAACGTGAAGCCTTGTATTTATTAAATCGTAAGCAGGACTCAGTAAATAGTCACCTTTTGATGACTCAAGTAGTGAAAAATTTTTCAAGTGCGCATCACCGTTTGATAATAGAAAATTGAAGACAACCAATGAAAAATATTCTTCAATTTCTATTCTCCATGCCGGAACAAATTTTTGTATCAGCATTCCTATTTCTTCATAACTGTATTCATATTTAAAATTAGCTCCTGCATTATCTTTGGTTTTACTTGCAAGTGTCGCGAAATCTTCTTTTCCCCACTTGCCTCCTTCAGATTTTACATCAAATCGCTTAGTGATGTATGCAGGCGAACCATTTCTAAAAAATATTATGGCATTTTCAGCTGTGTTTAAGCTATAAACTTGTTTTGCAATTTGCATTGTTAGATGCTCGTTTGCAGGAACTTGGTCAACTTTTTTTAAATCTCTAGGTATAGGTTTAAGTATGTAAGTTCCTTGCTCTCCTTCTTTGGTCAAGCGTAAAATATTCTTTTCAAGAAGAAAGCTCAACTTCTCCTGAACACCCGATATGGATATGCGTTTGCGGTTTTCCATAAACAGCTCAGCAACTTCTTCACTTAGTTGTGGCTGTTCATAAGGTAACACATGATTTACCTTTTTGCCGCTAAACAATTTCCTCAGACAAGTTGAGCTATAGGTTTTGTGTCCATCAGCTAATGTACCTGGACAGTATTTTAATTCATCTAAGTTCATTCTTAATCGGTTTTACGGTAATGGCTCCAATAGTGTCATTTTGCGCTGTAGCCATTAACAGTCCAAAACTATCTTCTTCGTCAATTCGTAAAAGAGTGTTCTGTAGTTTTTTGTTTACACCCTCGCTAAGCATATTAAAGAAGTAGGGAAATAAAAACTCACTTCTGTATTCATTACTTGTTTTAGGCAGTGTTAAACTAATTGCAGGTTTATTTAAATCACTAAAATAATTATCATCGTATCTAAATACAAATTGATGTCTATTTTCTTCTGTCAATGTTCCTGCAAATATTCCGTTACGGTATACTCCTGCTTCTCTCATTTAATATATGATGTTTTTCTTGACATCTATTATTAGTACCATTCCCAAAACTTCAGTCAATTTATTTAACACGTCTAATGAAGGATTTCCTTGCCCTCGTTCCAATTTATATAATGTGTTAGTACTAATTTCAGCTAGCTCAGCCAAGTGCGGCTGAGTTATTCTCAACTCCTTTCTCCTTTTTCTTATTGTCTCCCCAAGTTGCTTAACTAACATTATAGTGTGATTTTAATAGCAAATGTAAGTATAATTGTCGAAACACACAACAAAATCACAATATAATAGGAATTTGTTGTAATTATATTGAATGTTGTAAATATAAATCAACAAAATCACATTAAAGTATGGTTTTATTGTATAATATTGTGTCAAAAAATTTGCATTACGCTCTAAATCGCGAAAGGGACTGGTGCAAATCGAGTCCCTTTTTCGATTTGATTCGTTTGAATAAATTGAATTATTCGAAATTATTTCTTTTGCAAAAAAGCAAAGATTGTGTAAATATTCTAAGAATGCCGACATTTGATTTGGGAGAAGAAAAATAAAGGTATTCAAGATTTTTTTATTAACTTTGCAAATTAATTTACAAAATCAGCATTGTTACATGGAAAGTACAAAGGTTTTGTTTATTTCTCAGGAAATTACACCATACCTTCCCGAGTCTGAAATGTCTGTTGTTAGTCGAAACCTTCCACAGGGCATACAGGAGCGAGGAAAAGAAATAAGAACTTTCATGCCAAAGTTTGGTTGCATCAACGAACGACGCAATCAATTGCATGAAGTTATTCGGTTGTCGGGTATGAATCTCATAATAAATGATACTGATCATCCGTTAATTATTAAAGTAGCGTCGATACAATCGGCTAGGATGCAGGTTTATTTTATTGATAATGACGATTATTTCTCGAGAAAAAACACTTTAAATGACGATAATGGGGACACTTTCCCCGACAATGAAGAGCGAAGTATCTTCTTCAATAGAGGCGTACTCGAAACAGTGCGTAAACTCCGTTGGTCGCCCGATATAATACATTGTCATGGATGGTTTACTGGCTTAATACCACTTTTTATTAAAAGAGCCTTTAAGGACGATCCACTATTCGCAAATTCGAAAGTTGTTTATTCTGTATATAACGACGATTTTGCTACTCCTTTAAACAAAGCTTTTAAAACCAAAGTTTTGATGGAAGGTATTGGTAAAAAAGACGTTACATTGCTCGAAAATACCGATTTTAATAGTTTTTCAAAATTTGCTATACAATATTCCGATGGGATAATTATTGCTAACGAAAACGTTAATAAGCCATTACAAGAGCATATTGTTAGTACGGGTAAACCATTTCTGCCCTACAACGGAATGGAAAATTATATCGATGAATACGCACAATTTTATGAAAAAGTATTGTCTCAAACTAACAATGGCTAAGGCATCAGCAACTTTTATGTTTTCTAAGATAAAGCTAACATATATCCCATTTTTTTCGATAATCTCTTTTATAGTTGGTGTAATTTTTATTTCGTGCGAAAAGGAACCAAACCAATTGGGTAATAACATCTTCCCAGATTCCGACTATTTTAATGTGAAGTTTGATAGTAGTACCGTAGTTAGTCTTGATAAGGTTATCAACGATTCCGTTATAACTATTCGCCCGTCAGACACTATCGTTTTACTGGGCGACTATAAGGACGACGCTTTTGGCGAAACATCCTCTGGTTTATTTATGCCAATGGAACTTGGTTCGATATATCTTAAATCGAAATTTCCTGTGGGTAGCACTCCTGTATCTCTTACGCTTTACATAAAGCGCAATTCTGTGCTTATTGGAAGTGCTTCAGAATCGCAAAGTTATGAAATGTTCGAGATATTAGAAAATTTGGACACAGCAGCATTACGACAACGAAAGTATTATTTTTCTAATAGCGATTTAAACAAATACTTAGGAGGAAATGGTAATTGGTCGAAAGTTAGTCAGGGGGTGTATGTGCCTAATACCGACTCGATTGCATTTACAATTGACAATCCTACTTTGATAAGCAAACTGATGTCTTCCGACACAATGAAGATGAATACAGATAGTGCTTTTAACACCATTTTTAAGGGACTATATATTTCGAGCATCAAAAATGGAAAAGGGTCGATTACATCTTTAAATTTGTTCAATAAAAAATCGATGTTAGCTTTGAAATATAGCTACCCTCGAACAGGTAAATCCGATACAACTTCTTTAATAAAATATTATATTAATCCCCAATTTGGTGGTATTTCGGTTTTTCAGCATAACAATACAAACGCCGAAGTTACAACTAGTGGCACTCATGCATTTATCGATGGCATGGGGGGCGCTTATTCCACCATACAAATTGACGCATCAAGCATTGGTAAGTGGCGAGATTCGCTTAAGTTAAATTTGGCCATTAATAGGGTTGAACTTATGCTTACGCCCGATTTGGAATACCTAAATGCTAAAGCAATCGATACCACGCAATTTCCAGAGGTTTTGGACATGTTCATTAAAACCGATTCATCTTTTAGGTATGAAACAGACGAAATTGAAATTGGTACTAAATACTTGAGCGGCGTGTTAAACAGCACTACAAATCAATATAGTTTTAATATAACAAGTTATATTGTGCATCTTATTAAACAAAAGGGAGATGATAAAAATAATTACATACTTGCAGTGAAGGTTAGAAATGGACACCATAGCGCTCAGCGAGTAGCATTTAACAAAGCAACTCCAGTAAAACTCCGAATTACATATTCAACACTAAAAAAATAATAACCATGTGTGGTATTGTAGGTTACATTGGTCATAAACAAGCTTTTCCGATATTAATTAGCGGCCTCAAACGATTGGAATACCGAGGTTATGATTCATCGGGTATATCGATATTAAATGGCGATATTAAAACGTTTAAGCGAAAAGGTAAAGTAAGCGACCTTGAAGATTTTGTAAAAGGCAAAGATATTGAAGGTTGCATTGGTATTGGACATACGCGTTGGGCAACTCATGGCGAGCCAAACGACGTTAATGCACACCCACATACATCTATGAATGGGTACTTTACGCTTATTCATAATGGTATTATCGAAAACTATTCTTCACTTAAGAAAAAACTCGAGCAACGTAGCTATACCTTTAAGAGTGAAACAGATACAGAGGTTCTGGTAAATCTTATAGAATATATTTATCTGAAAGGAAATGCTTCCGCCGAAATGGCCGTTCGACTGGCTCTTCAGAAGGTTGTTGGCGCTTATGGCTTAGTAATTATGTGTGGCGATGAAAAGGACAAACTTATTGCTGCACGAAAAGGAAGCCCGCTGGTAATTGGTGTAGGCGACGATGAATATTATATTGCTTCCGATGCCACGCCAATAGTGCAATACACTAAAAGTGTAATATATTTAAACGACGACGATGTAGCAGTAATACAACGTGGCGAATTGTCGTTAAAAACCATTCGCAACGATAAGCAAACACCAGTAATTCATCAGATTAACATCGAAATTGGTGAAATTGAGAAAAATGGCTTCGACCATTTTATGCTCAAAGAAATTTACGAACAACCTCGCTCTATACTCGACACATTCCGTGGAAGAATTAGCCTTGAGCGAACTGCTATTCATTTAGGCGGGCTATTCGAGGTTATGCCTCAACTAATTCAAGCAAAAAGAATAGTTATAATTGGCTGCGGAACATCGTGGCATGCTGGCATGGTTGGCGAATATCTTCTCGAAGAATTTGCTCGAATTCCTGTTGAAGTTGAATATGCCTCGGAATTTCGATACCGTAACCCTGTGATATACAAGGACGATGTAGTTATTGCAATAAGTCAGAGTGGCGAAACCGCCGATACTTTGGCCGCAATTAAGCAGGCTAAGGATGCTGGCGCTTTAGTACTTGGTATTTGTAACGTTGTAGGGTCGAGTATTCCTCGCGAAACACATGCTGGAGTTTATACACATGCTGGTCCCGAAATTGGGGTTGCCTCCACAAAAGCCTTTACAGCTCAAGTTACCGTACTTACCATGATGGCTATATCCCTTGGAATGGCTCGTGGGTTTGTAACTCCCGAACATGGCAAACAACTTATTGCGGAATTATCGGCGATACCCGAAAAAATTGAAAAAGTATTAGCTAATAACGAGAAATACAAACAAATAGCTGGTTTGTTTCGCTTTGCGACCAACTTCCTCTATTTAGGTCGTGGCTATCTATTCCCTGTAGCATTAGAAGGTGCACTTAAACTTAAGGAAATATCGTATATACATGCCGAAGGTTATCCAGCAGCCGAAATGAAACATGGGCCTATAGCGCTTATCGACAATAAGATGCCCGTTGTTGTTATTGCTACCCGCGATCAAACATACGAAAAAATTGTTAGTAACATTCAAGAGGTTAAGGCACGCAGCGGTATTGTTATTGCTGTAGTTAACGAAGGCGATGAGGTAATTGGCAAAATGGCCGATTTTGTTCTTGAAGTTCCGCTTACCGATTTTGCTGTTGCTCCGCTGGTTACGGTTGTTCCTTTACAGTTACTATCGTACCATATTGCGGTATTGCGCGGTTGTAATGTCGATCAACCACGAAATCTCGCTAAATCTGTTACTGTTGAGTAGTTAGTTTATTCGAAATATAATAAGCCAAAATGTCTGGTACAAATGAATACAAATATTAATTTTAAGCCGCATAGCGGCGACCTGTTTGTATATTTTTTTACCGGACACTAATGAAATAAAATAGAAATATAAATACTTCAAAATTTGATATCGCTGATTATCTGGATAATAAGGAAATGATAGCAGAATATCTTAATACTGTTTTATCGGAAGGTGATAATTCCGACGTTATCACAGCAATTGGCCATATAGCAAAATCAATTGGAATGGCAAAAATTGCTGACGATACTGGACTAAGTAGACCTAGTTTGTACAAGGCTTTATTAGATGGATCGAAACCGCAATTTGAGACTATAATGAAAGTTTTAAGTGCAATCGGTGGACAGATTACAATAAATCCAATACCAGCATAAAAAAAAACGCACCACTAATTGTAACTGAAAGTCAACCGCTTCGTAATCCCGCATAACTCAATAACATAAAATGTTATACTCTTATTCTTAAGGTGTTATAATAAGGTAGTTACGTTATTTTTTGCAATATCACACCTACATTTTTGAATTAAATGTTATTTTTCGCTAACTTAGTGTTAGTCGAAATTATAAATGTAGGTTATGCAAACAATAATCTTTGCCTTGTTATTGCTGACATGCACGGTAGTTGGTGCGCAGGTAGAATATGGCGAATACGATGGTACGCCACAAAAGAAAAAAATGGACTACGAACCTCCTAAAGCGAAGGAAGAAATTGTTTGGAAATTAAAAACAAAAACCGACTCGCTCGACTATGAGCTGTATTATATTCGATATCAGTTTGGTATGTACCGCGAGCAAATATTAAAAGGTCGACGAGTTATTGTTATTGGCTCACTTATATCGGTTGCTTCATTTGCTTTAGCACCAAAATCCTCAAATTTATCTATTGCGGGTGTTACTCTTGGAGGTACTGTATTTGTTATAGGAGGGTTAATATGTTGGACATCAAATCAGTGGCTAAAAAACCTATCTTTAAAGCCTACTACTTACGGAGTATCGCTAAGCCTATCTTTTTAAGATAGTTGCAAAATTGCCAAGATTTTTATTTGCTAACTCAACTCATTATCTGTATCTTTGCACTTTTATTAGAAATATTAATTAATTGAAATAAATTGAACTTTGCAGATTTTAATTTAACCCCAACTTTACAAGATGGCTTATCGACCATGGGGTTCGAAACACCAACACCTATTCAGGAGCAAGCAATACCAGTAATTATGGAAGGTAGCGATTTGATTGCTTGTGCTCAAACCGGAACTGGTAAAACCGCTGCGTACCTTTTGCCAATAATGCATAAGCTTGCCGAACAGCATGTTGCGCACGATTGTTTTAAGTGTCTAATTATTGTACCAACTCGCGAATTGGCCTCGCAAATAGACCAGCAAGTGGAGGGTTTCGGGTATTTTTGCCCAATTAGCTCCATTTCGGTAGTTGGTGGCGGCGATGGTAGTTTATGGGAAAACCAAAGAACTGCGCTTACCGATGGCGCCGAAATAGTAATTACTACGCCCGGACGAATGATTGCTCACCTAAATTTGGGCTACGTAAATACTTCCGACATTGAATATTTGATACTCGATGAGGCTGATAGAATGCTCGATATGGGTTTTTACGACGATATAGTAAAAATTATTAACCAAATACCCAAGAAGCGACAAACATTAATGTTTTCGGCTACCATGCCCGATAAAATTAGGCATTTGGCAAAGAAAATTTTGGTTAACCCGAAACAAATTAGTTTAGCCGTTTCCAAACCTGCCGAAGGTATTACCCAAGCGTGCTATTTTGTTGGCGACCGATATAAAACGGAGCTTATTAAGGATTTGCTTAAGGGCAAGGATATGGAAAATGCACTTATTTTTTCGTCGCGCAAAATTAGCGTTAAGGAAATTGAACGCGAGCTTCGTAAACTTGGGCTATCGGTTGCCGCCATGCATTCCGACCTTGAGCAGAAAGAGCGCGAACAAACATTGCTCGATTTCAGAAATCGTAAAATACAAATACTTGTTGCTACCGATGTAATTTCGCGAGGAATTGACATTGCTGGCATATCGCTTGTTTTAAACTACGATGTGCCGCCCGATGCCGAAGATTATATTCACCGCATTGGTCGCACCGCACGTGCCGAACAAACAGGCGTAGCGCTTACATTTGTTAATCATCAGGACAAGTCTAAGTTTCAGCGTATCGAAAAGTTTTTAGGAAGCGAGATATTTCGAATACCCCTTCCTGCACATTTGCAAAACGATGATCCTGAAATTGACGAAACAGCCGAAAAAGACAAGAAGCGCTTTGGAAGTGGTAATTCCAAACGGCGCTTCGGACGATAGACGTTCTTGGTTCTTGGTTTTTTCGTACTATGTATTTACACTCATTACTTCGGTAAGCTCTTTGGTGGGTTTTGGTAACTATAGCGCTAATGTCTTAATTTAAACATAGTTCGGAGCTTTTAAGTGTGTTTTTTTAATATGGATGTTTTTAGTGCAAATTAAGTGTTAAAATTGAGTTGGCATTCCCACGCAGGTCTGGACTGCATTATTGGCATTGTCATTCCGACGTAGGTCGGAACCGAGTTTACGAGCTCGCCGAAGGCAATCCCGAACGAACTAGCGAAAGTAATGCACTGGCTTACCCTTATTGGGTTCCGACCTGTGTTGGAATTACAGCATTGGTTCGATTTATCATATTGCAATATCTAACTAATCTATATAATCAACTCGCACCCTGAAATTTAATAGAAATATGTATCAGAAGGACTTTTTACTTCGCATAATCGAAGATTTTGTTAGATTTTTGAGCATTATCCTTAAACTAAAATCGGAAAAGGATTACAAGCAGGCGTATGAGGTTATTGCTGAAACGACGCAAAAACTTTTAGATGCTGACATTGTACAACTATCGGAAAATGAACACAATGTAGTTGCTTTTGTTCAAGCCAAAGAATATAATTTGGAGCAAATTGAAATACTTGCCGAATTGTTGAAAGTTAAGGCCGAAATTCATTTGGAACTTAATCAACGGTTTTCGGCAATTAACGATTTCGAAAAGTCAATTCAGTTATATATTCATTGTCAGGAACATACAAAAAATTACTCTGTCGAAAGAATTGCCAAGATAACTGAAATTACTCGTTTCCTCGATAATTTGAGGGAAATGCCAGAATGATACCAAGTATTTATTAATCAATTTTTTCCTCAAGTACCATAACACCCCATGGAAACTAACATTATTAATGAAAGAGATTTTGTTAACGAATTTATATTTACTGCATCGCGTAGTAGCGGCGCTGGTGGTCAGAATGTTAACAAAGTAAGCACCAAAGTGGAACTGCGGTTTAATGTAGCAAATTCGCAGTTACTAAATGAAAAAGAAAAGATGCTAATTAACAGTAAATTAGCTAATAAGATAAGTGCCGATGGCTTTTTAATAATTGTGTCGCAAACCGAGCGGTCGCAGCTGAGAAACAAAGATAATGCTACCGATAAGTTTTACAAGCTTATTGTTAGGGCATTAACGCCGCGTAAAAGGCGAAAACCTACCAAGCCTACAAAAGCATCGAAAGAAAAGCGATTGGAAATAAAACGAATTGTTGCCGACAAAAAAGTGTTACGCAAAGGTGTTGAATGAGTTACGCCTTTAATGTAAAATGAAACACACTTCCTTTACCAACTTCGCTTTCTGCCCAAATTGTACCTCCTTGTTTTTCAACTAGCTCTTTACAAAGAAGCAAGCCTAAGCCTGTTCCTTTTTCCTTGGCTGTGCCTTGGGTGGAAATGTTTTTGTCGATGCGAAATAGATTAGGTAATTTTTCGTTAGGTATTCCAACCCCGCTATCGGTTATCTGTATTTCGATGAGTGATTTGTTTTTACGGGCATTTATTGAAATAGAAGTTCCACGGTTCGAAAATTTTATTGCGTTTGTTATCAGATTGCGAAAAACTGTATGTGTCATGTGTTCGTCGCAATTTGCCGAAGCATAAGGCGCTATGTTACAAACTATTGCAATCTCTTTATTTTCGGCCATTTCGTTGCACTGAAGTATTGAGGCATTGGCTATTGTTTTTATGTTAAGTATTTGAAAGCATGGAACAAGCGAACCGCGTTGAAGGCGCGACCATTCAAGTAAATTTTCGAGCAACCTGCATGTGTTTGTTGCTGAATTATTTATAATTTGCGATAAAGTTTTTATTTTTTCGATATCGTATTTTTCTATTTTTTGAATAAGCAACTCGGTATAGCCTAAAATTATTCCAAATGGGTTTTTTAAATCGTGTGCTATTATGGAGAAAAACTTGTCCTTAGTGGTGTTAAGCTCGTTAAGTTCGTTAATTTGTTTCTTTATTATAATTCCAGCATTTTTACGTTCGGTAATATCGTGGGCAATGCCGTAAGCCTTACCATTGTTTAAGGGTACGGTGTTAAGTATAGCTGTACGTATTGTTCCGTCGGGTCGTATATAGTCAATTTCGCCAATTTCTAACGATTGCTTTGAATGTAAAAGTTGTTCGAGGCGCAAAGCTGCATTTACAGGCGATACTTGGTGTGTTTTAAGTGTTTTCAATTCGGCCACCGATCGGCCTGTTAAAACTTCGGCTGCTCCATTTGCGTCCAAGTATTTATCCGTAAAAATATCGACAAAGAAAATGGCATCGTTAGATTTTTCAAAGAGTGTGCGGAAACGTTCTTCGCTTTCGTGTAACGACGCCTCGAACCGCTTGCGCTGAAGGAATAAACCCACCTGCTGCGCGTATATCTCAACTAGCATTTCGTTTTTAAGGGTATCGCCTTCGGTCATCAGCAGCGTGAAGTCTCCAAGCATTACATCGCCTTTGGTAATTTTTACTAATGCCACTTCGCCTAAATGAAAAATATTTTCGAGAACCTTAATAATTTTCGATGATATTACCTCGCCAACTAAATTGTGTAAGTGCTTGAAACGGGTTGTTATGCGGGCTTTAATTTTTTCGGCTCTAAACTCGTCGTGCTTCCATTTTTTGCCAATAAGGTTGAAGCCAATCATTTTAGCACCTTTTTGGATATTTTCGTTTATGCCCGAAATAGCTACTGATGTAAAGTCTAACCCATTGTTGTCGAATAAGTTAAATGAAATATATTTCGCGCCAGAAATATTAATTAGTGCATCGGTAATGCTTTGGTAATTAACATTTTCATTTTCATGTAACAAAAATTGTTTCGAGATATTAAAAACGTGCATTTCGGCAGTAATATCGGTAAATGTGGTTGAAAAAAAGTATTTCTCGGGCGAGTGTACTTGCACTTTATACCAGCGGTTAAGGCTTTCGGAGTATTGTTCGAACTCCTTTTCGCCTCCATTTAGTGCAATTTTGCCATAACAGGCTATCCAATTGAAAGTACCTTGTTCAATACCTGGAATAACTTGGGTAACTTTCTGGTTTATAATGTTTTCGGCCTTTAAGCCAGTAAGCTTTTCGAAGGCAGTGTTTACTTCTAAAAACTGATAGTCGATAGGCACGCCAGCGCTGTCCACAATTATTTTGTGGTAGGCATACCCAAAGGGCGCAGTATGAATTAAATGTTTGTAGTTAATGTTATTCATTTGGTAAAGTAAAACTTAAATAACCTTTATGGATACCGACCTGCGTCGGCATGACAGCATCCATTAGTTTATTATTTATGGATACCGACCTACGTTGGCATGACAGCACTACTGATGTTAGTAAAGGTAATTTGTAATTTGTCATCTGCACATCTGTCATTTCCTCATTTCCCCATTTCCAACTCCTTCCCAATCATTGTTAGAAGTTCGTTTTTATTAGTTGGCTTACTTATGTAGTTGTTGCAACCGGCCTCAATGGCTTTATGTTTCTCGTCCGATGAGGCATACGCTGTTTGTGCAATAATTTTAATATGTGGTTTATGCTTTCGTATTAGGCGTGTGGCCTGGTAGCCATTCATATCGGGTAGGCGAACATCCATTAATATAATATCAATAAGCTCATTTTTAGCAATTTCCACAGCATTTTTCCCGAATACGGTGTACTTAATTATTAAGCCTGTATCGGAAAGTATTTCCTTCAGATATTCAATATTATACATGTCGTCTTCAACCACAAGTATTGTTTTGCCCGAAAACTTAAAATTAGTGTTATATTCTACGATTTTAGGTTCATTATTTTTTAATTGTGGGGCAATATATGGTATTGTAAACGAAAACGTTGAGCCTTTGCCTAGTTCCGATTCGAGAGTAATTTTACCTCCCAGTATGCCAACTAAGCCTTTAACAATGCTCAAGCCTAGGCCTGTACCACCAATATTTAAGCGCTTACCTTGATGCACCTGCGCAAAACGCTCGAAAACAACATCTTGCTTTTCGGGCGGGATGCCAATACCTGTGTCGGCAACATAAAATATAAGGTTGTTGTTATTATCTAAATTGCATCCTCCTTCGATAGAGCCATTGTCGGTAAATTTGAAAGCATTGCTAATGAGATTAATAAGTATTTGCTTAAGTTTACCCTTATCGGTTACAATAATTTTTATATCGTTTAAGTATTGTTGGTTTATGTTAAATGTAATATGTTGTTTGCCAATACGTTGTCTGTGTTCCTCAAAAAAGTTAGTAAGTTCGGTTAATAATTCGGCTAAGTTACATTCTTCCAAATGAACAGGTAGTTGCCCCGACTCAATTTTTGCGATATCGAGTATGTCGTTAATAATATCGAGCAAATCCTTGCAACGTTGGTTAATAATTTCCGAGAACTGTTCGAGCTTAGGCTTATTGTTGTAGTTATTAACCAATAAACCCGAAAAGCCCATAATGGCGTTCATGGGAGTGCGTATTTCGTGGCTCATGTTCTGAAGAAACGCGGTTTTTAGTTGGTCGCTTTCTTCGGCACGGTTTTTAGCATAAAGAAGTTCTTCGCCAGTTTGTTGCAACTCTTCGTTAATTTGTTGAAATTCTTCGTTTTGTGATTCAATTTCCTCGTTTTGTTGTTGCAGTAGTATTTCGGCTTGTTTATTTTCGGTGATGTCGTTGGAAATGCCTATTACTTTAATTACCTTACCGTTATTATCGAATAATGGCGAAAAAATAACATCGAATATAGCACCGTTAACTTCAATTTCGTTTCTTTGCAACATACCTTCGAGGCAATTGTGCATAGCATCGCAAATAGAAGGGTAATCGCAATATACATCGAATACCGACAAGCCAACTACCTGCCCAGGTTTTAAGCCTAACTTTGCCAAGCCTTTACCTTCCGAAAGGGTAAATATGCCTTTATTATCGGTTGTGAAAGTTATCAAAGGTGCGTTAGAAACAATTGTGCGATATCGTTCTTCGCTTTCGCGCATTGCTTCGGCGGTTTGTTTACGTTCGGTTATATCTCTAAAGAAGCTTTGATATGTGCCATCGGGCATTTTTTTCGAATTCATTTCTACAGAAATAGAGCGACCATCCTTTGTAGCAATTACTCGTTCATTTTTAACAGTTTGGCCAAGTTCAAGTAAATCGGGGCGAAGGGGGTTGTTTTTAATATCTTCAGCGGAAAACAAATCGCTCATAGACATTGTAAGTAGCTCGGTGCGGCTGTACCCTGTAAGTTCCGAGGCTGCTTTGTTTACTTCAATAAATTTTAGGTTTGCAGTGCCCTGAAAAAATGCATCGGGTGCAAGGTCGATAAACATTCGGTATTTCTCCTCGCTTTCTTTTAAAAGCGTTGCTGCTTTTTCGCGCTCGGCGGCTTGCATTTTTAGTTGCCAGTTTTTGTATCCTTTTTCCGATAGTTCGTTGGCAAAGGCGAACAGCATTTTAGCAATCTTATTGAACTGCTCAAGACTCATAACTGGTACTTCGGCAAGTGCTGCCATAAACTCATCGCGGTTAGCGTCAATTTCGGTAGCATAAGCTTCCATCCGTTGCACATCTATTTCGTTATTACGTACTTGACCAATAAGCCAATTTGCAATATGTTTGCCACCAACGGTAATGCTAGCTCCGGCATCCCATAATCCTCCGCTTAAGCAAGGCTGCACATGAGGGCCCGCTGGGTTGTGTTGCCCAATAACAGCGTCGGATTTTACACAGCTAATTTTACCTTTTTCGGTGCTGCGAATAATATTACAAAGCTTACAAAAATTGCTAGCATCTGTAATTGGTATGCCTTCGGGCGTTGTAATTATCGAAGCCACACCAGTGGCATCGGCAAACAAATTCTGAAGGTTTTGAATGTCGCGAATGTCGAAAATGTCGGCAAACTGTATGTTATTCATTGGGTTATATATTCATTTTCTCTGGCAAAAATGCCAGAGATATTAAAAAAACTACTTTACGGATGATAGGCACTATTCAGCGCTTCCAAATTTAGCAAAATGCTCCGATATCAATTTTATAATTTGGGTTTTATTGTATGGTTTGGTTATAAAATCGTTACATCCGGCATCTATTGCTTTTTCGCGGTAGCCAAGATACGAAAAAGCTGTTTGTGCTATTATAATTACGCTTTTATTAAACAATCGTATTTGCTTTGTGGCTCCGCAACCATCGAGTATAGGCATTTGTATGTCCATCATTATTAAATCGATATCGGCATTTAGTCGACTTTTTTCAAGTGCTTCAACGCCTGTTTTTGCAAATAATATTTCGCTGCTCAAAGGGAGCAGTATTTTGCTTAGTAGCATGCTCGTAAGTTCGTCGTCCTCGGCAATAAGTATTTTAAGCTTTTTAGCCATATTTTCCGAAAACACTACAGTTTCTTCATCTTTGTCGGTAGTGGTGTAGTTTGGAACTGTAAAACTAAACTCGGAGCCATAGCCTTCAACGCTTTCGGCTTTAATTGTGCCACCTTGCTTTTCAACTAAATCGTAGCACAGAAGCAAGCCTAGTCCACTACCTTTTTCGTTTGAGGTGCCTAGTGTTGTAGTGCTTTTATCGATTCGAAACAAATTAGGTATTTTGTGCTTAGGTATGCCTACGCCGCTATCGATAACCTTTATTTCGATAAACGAATTAATAACAAAGCTGTTAACCGAAATATTGCCGTTTATTGGTGTAAATTTTATTGCGTTCGATAGTAAATTGCGAACAACGGTGCTGGTCATGTGCTCGTCGCAGCTAGCATTTTGCGTTGCTGCAACATTAATAACTATTGTAATATTCTTATTTGCAGCCATTTCGGAGCTTTGAACGATGGCAACGTCGATTAAGTTTTTGAGGTTACATTTCTGGAAGTAGGGTATTATCTGTCCTTGCTGCAGGCGCGACCATTCCAACAGGTTTTCGAGTAGTTTAAAGGTGTTCGATGCCGATATGTTAATGCTTTCGGCTATTTGTTGAATTTTTTCGGTATCGTAAGACTTAATTTTTTGAGCTAGCATTTCGCTATAACCTAATATGGCGTTAAAAGGGTTTTTTAAGTCGTGTGCTATAATGCCAAAAAACTTATCTTTAGTGGCGTTAAGGTCGGTTAACTGGTTGTTTTTCTGTTGAATAATCAGCTCCGACTGCTTGCGCTCAGTAATATCCTCTTTAACAGCAACGAAATGGGTAATAGTGCCAGCCGAGTTTTTAATGGCACTAATAGATGCATATTCCCAATACGTTTCGCCGTTTTTCTTTTTATTTTGAAATTCGCCATGCCATTCGTCCCCAGCCAAAATGGTTTGCCAAAGTTCGGTGTAAAATTGCGCTGACTGAGCGCCCGACTTCAGTATTCGAGGGTTTTCGCCCAATGCTTCGGCAAACAAATAACCGGTAACTTGGCTAAATTTGAGGTTTACGTACTCTATTTTTCCGTCGATATTGGTTATAACAATCGACGCAGGGCTGTGTTCTACTGCGCTCGAAAGCTTAAGCGATTGCTCCTCGGCGCTTTTGCGAGCGGTAATATTTAAAAATATTTCGAGCAAGGCTTTTTTGCCTTTGTACATCATTCCAGTATGGCTAACCTCAAAAACGTTGCCGCCAAGTACATTGTGAGCTTCGTATGTTGATGTTTTACCAATTGTGATACCAGCATTCAGAGGGCAATCATTACATTGCTTTTTATCGTCGCGGTAAGTATGCCAACACTTGCTTTCTTTGGGTATTTCGCCTACAAGGCTTTGCAATTTATCGCTCATGAACAGTATATTGCCTTGTTCGTCAACTATATCCATGCCAAATGGAATTGTTTTTAGTAGCGAGTTGTTTAATTCGCTAATTTCCTGCATGTTTATTTCCGATAGCTTATGCTCTGTAATATCTAAACAATGACCTACATAACCAATAAATACGCCTGCATTGTTATATCGTGGGCTGCCTTCGTCGAGCAACCAGCGGTATTGCCCATCGGCACGGCGTAATCGGTATATCATGCTAAACGGAACTCGCTTATCGAAAGCTGTAACATAAACATCTAAGCAGTAATCGAAATCTTCGGGATGAACTCCTTCGGCCCAACCGTTGCCTATTTCCTGTTCGATGGTACGCCCTGTATATTTAAGCCATACTTCGTTAAAATAGTCGCAAAGCTTGTCGGTACCCGATGTCCATATAAGTGCCTGTCCCGAATTTACTATTGTACGGTAGTTAAATTCTCTGTCCTTAAGTTCGGCATTATCCTTTATGTATAGTGCTCGCAGCGAAGTATAGTTTTGCTGTAAATCGGTTAACTCCTTTACTAGCTGTTCTTTGGTTTTATCGTTGTGGTTCATGATGTTTTAATTACTGTTGTGCAAATTACAAATTACTGATTACAAATTACAAATTACAAATGTGCAAATTATTGATGTTTAATCACCCTCCGTTGTCATTCCTACGAAGGTCGGAACCCTAAAAGAACGAGCGATATGTAATATCTACGTAACTTTTATGGATGCCGACCTGCGTCGGCATGACAGTAATACTGATGATAGTTTGGTGCATTTGTCATTTGCACATTTGTCATTTGAAATTATTTTTGAAACAGTTTATTCATCATAGCCAGTAATGCATTGTGCGACACTGGTTTACTAATGTAGTTGTTGCAACCAGCATCGAGGGCTTTTAAGCGGTCGTCGCTAGTGGAATATGCTGTTTGGGCAATAATTTTTACGTTGGGCTTGTTTTTTCGTATTTGGCGAGTAACCTCGTATCCGTCCATGTCGGGCAGGCGAATGTCCATCAAAATCATGTCCACATCGTTGTAAAGAGCCATTTCTATGGCTTCGGAGCCAAGTTCGGCCAATAGCATAGTAATTCCGGTATCGGCAAGAATAATCGACAGAAATTCGGCATTATTCAGGTCGTCTTCAACAATAAGTATGGTTTTATCGGCAAAATTGTATTGTTCAGGCTCTTTATTACCAATAAGTTGTGTTTGTTCAGGCTTAACTGCTTTGCATGGAAAAGTAAAGAAGAATGTAGTTCCCTTTCCCAATTCCGATTCTATCCATATTTGGCCATCGAGCATTTCAACTAATGCTTTAACTATCGACAAACCCAAGCCATTGCCGCCGTACAGCCTATTGTTTCCCTGGTCGAGTTGGGTAAAGCGTTCGAAAATTACATTGTATTTATCGGCAGGTATGCCAATGCCAGTATCGGATACGTAAAAAATCATATTGTTATTGTCGTCTAACTTACATCCACCAGTAATAGAGCCACTTTCGGTAAATTTAAAGGCATTGCCTATTAAACTAACAAATATTTGTTTAAGCTTGCCGTAATCGATTAAAACAACGTTGGCGTTGGGGTCGCATTCGGTTTTTAAGGTAAATTCGATATAGTGTTTTTCAATTCGTTTGCGCTGACTGTTGAACATTTTGGTTAGTTCGTCGAAAAAAGCATATAAGTTGCATTGTTCCTCACGAATAGACACTTGCCCCGATTCGAGTTTGGCAATTTCGAGTACGTCGTTTATAACGGCAAGCAAATCGTGGCAACGCTCTTTAATAATGGTAGTGTATTGTTCGAGTTTTACTTTGTCGTCGAATTGTTTCACAAGCATTTCCGAGAAGCCCAAAATGGCATTCATTGGTGTACGCACCTCGTGGCTCATGTTCTGCAAAAAGGCTGTTTTAAGGCGGTTGCTTTCCTCGGCTTTATCTTTGGCTGTTTGTAGCTCTATCTCTTTGTCCTTAAACGTTGTAATGTCCTTAGTTACCTCGATAGTGCCTATAATTTTAGTTCCCTGATAAATAGGCAAATGCGATGTTACGTAATAATTTCGCTTTTTGTCGGGCGATATAAAAGCATATTCCTCGATACTCGTTTCGCCATTTTTAACTTTTAGTAATACATTCTCCCAAAACTCTTTAGCTTCGGGCGATAGCAATTTAAGCGTGTTCATGCCCGCCAGCGCGTTGCGGTTAAACAGTTTTTGGGTTGCAATATCGAAAGCGTGGTTGAAATAAACCACCTCGTTGTCGATATTTCGGCTAACAACCACATCGTTAATCGATTGTAGTAGGGTTGTAATGTATGCTTCGCTTTCTTTGGCACGCTCCTTGGAAGCAATAAGTTCGAGTTGCGCAAGTTTTTTTTCGGTAATGTTCTGCGATATTACTTGAACGGAAATAACATTATTATTTTCATCGACAATAGGTTGGTAGGTTGATCGAAACCAGTTTTTACCCGTTGGTAAATCGAACTCGGTTTCGAAAACTTCCGAAACGCCTGTATTTATTACTCTATTCATTCGTTCGAAAACAGCCTTGCCAGCTTTTTCGCCAAATACTTCGAAAACCGTTTTGCCTATACCGTCATTTTCGCCGAATCCTAAAATTTCTTGCGATAGTTTGTTCTGAAGCCTTAAAACACACTTATTGTCGAAAATAGAGTTGGCCGTGCCTGTTGAATCGAAAATCTGTTTGTAACTTCTTTCGCTCTCCTCAATATGCTCTTTAGCTGTAAGTAATTGGTTGTTATTTTGCTTATATTCTTCGTTTTTTTCTTTTAAAAGATGTTCGGCAAACTTGCGGTGGGTAATATCAATAGCTGTGCCTTGTGTACCTATTACACTTCCGGTTGGGCCGAATAGTGGTATAGCGTTAAAAAGCAATGTAAGTTCGCGCCCGTCCTTTGTTATTTGGGTTGTTTCGTACTCTTTCACAAAGCCACCAACCATGTGGCGGGCAAACTCTCTCATGTCGCGTTCGAAAACCTCGGGTTTTTGAAAACACCCAAAGCTTTTGCCCAGCATCTCGTCTAAAGTATAGCCGTGGGTTTGCTCCCATGCCGGATTCAAATACGTAAAGCACCCATTTTCGTCGCATCGCCAAACAAGTTCTTGCGCTGTTTCAACCAAACTACGGTATTTACGCTCGCTATCGATAAGCGATTGTAAAATATTGCGAGATATTTTTACAAACAGAAAAATGCACAACGTTAGCAATAGCAATGAAATAGCAAACGCAATAGCAATGGCTTCGAAATATGGCTGGTTAACTTCCGACGACGGAATTTTTGCAACAATGCCCCAGCCAAGCTTTTCGGCATAAGTGTATGCAGCAAAAACATTTACGCCTTTATAATCGCTGCAATTAATAAAGCCCGATTTGCCTGTTAAAGCCATTCGTGCAGGTAATCCGCGCCCATTGGCGTTGCTTATTTTATAATTTTCGTTAATACCACTTGCAAACAGAAAATGAATGCTATCGCCACAATTTTCAGCTATAGCAAATTCGCCCGACGTGCCTATTACATAATGTTTATCGCGCATTGCTGAGATAAGCTTAATAATTTCGACTTCGGTTTTCCCATGCTCGTGAAGCACAGTAACCATCGATTTTTGCCGCTCAACAATATCAATTAAAGTAGCTTTTAATGTAGCAACCGATTTGGCATAACTAACATATAGTGAAACCCCTGTAATTATTAGGTTTGAAACAATAAGTATTACAAACAAGAATATTACTCTGCGATTCGAAAGGATTTTTACCATAATTGCAATTTTGAAAGTAACGAAATGCCCAAAAACTCATATTATTAAGGATAATACAAGTTAGGTAATATTTTTCGAAATGGTATTATTAATGCTATAAAAATTGCAAATAGAAATTAAAAGCAGTATTTTTCCGAACCCCTTTTTTACTGGTGGCGGCATATGATGTAGGTGGGTGTTTTTTGCGATTAACCGTATTTACTTATCGTCTGTTTCTTAAACTCTGTATTTTTTCATCGTTTAGACCTGTTATTAGGCGTATTGTATCATTAGTCAATCCGCCTGCAATGCCTTTTAATGCGGCTTCTTCTTTCTCCTCGAGTTTACCTTCGAGTTTGCCTTCGAGTTTGCCTTTAATTTCGGCATCGATAATATAACTGCGTTCGGTGCTTATCATGTCCCAATATTTGTCGTACCATTCTAACTCATCGAGTGTAAAGGCCGATTCCTGAATAATTTCGAGTGCTTCCATTATTTCGGGATTGTTCTTC
>JANYAP010000109.1 GCA_025361285.1 Bacteroidales bacterium
GAAGAAATGAAAACGGCTTACATCGATTATTCGATGTCGGTAATTGTATCGCGAGCCCTTCCTGATGTTAGAGATGGATTAAAACCCGTGCATCGCAGGGTGTTATTTGGAATGTCGGAACTTGGCTTGTTAGCTAATAAAACATATAAAAAGTCCGCCAGAATTGTAGGGGAAGTATTAGGTAAGTATCACCCACACGGCGATACTTCGGTTTATGATGCAATGGTGCGTATGGCTCAGCCATGGTCGCTCAGGTACACATTAGTTGATGGCCAAGGTAACTTCGGTTCGGTTGACGGCGACAGCCCAGCAGCCATGAGGTACACCGAAGCTAAAATGACTAAAATAGCTGAAGAGATGCTAGCCGATATCGATAAAAATACTGTCGATTTTCAGTTAAACTTCGACGATTCGCTTCAGGAACCTAAAGTTTTGCCGAGTGCATTCCCGAACCTATTAGTAAACGGTGCATCGGGCATTGCTGTTGGTATGGCAACCAATATGGCGCCTCACAATTTAAAAGAAGTAATAAACGCCGTAGTTGCCTATATCGATAACAACGAAATAACTATCGAGGAACTGATGCATTTCGTTAAAGGTCCCGATTTTCCAACTGGGTCTATTATCAATGGTTATCAGGGTATTAAGGAAGCCTACGAAACAGGCCGCGGTAGAATAGTTGTGCGTGCCAAAACCGAAATAGAAATTACAGCGTCGGGGCGCGAAACAATTATAGTAACCGAAATTCCTTTTCAGGTTAACAAGGCCGAACTTATTAAGAAAACAGCCGATTTAATTAACGATAAAAAAATAGAAGGTATTTCGTACATTAACGACGAAAGCGACCGGAACGGAATGAGAATTGTTATCATTCTAAAAAAAGAGGCCAAAGCAAATGTTGTTCTTAATAACCTATTTAAGCACACTCAATTACAGTCGGCCTTTAACATCAACAACATTGCGCTTGTAAACGGCCGGCCTAAAATGCTCAACCTTAAGCAGCTTATTCACTACTACGTACAGCATCGCCACGAAGTGGTAGTTCGTCGAACCCAATTCGATTTGGAACAAGCCGAAAAACGTAAGCATATACTTGAAGGATTGATTATTGCAGTCGATAACATCGACGAAGTGGTGCGTATTATACGTGCCGCTGCAAATACCGAAGAAGCTCAAAACAAACTGATGGAAAGATTTAGTCTTTCCGAAATTCAGGCCCGAGCTATCCTCGATATGCGTTTGCGTGCATTAACAGGTTTAAGTCGCGACGAACTTCACAAAGAATATGAAGAATTACTTAAATTAATTGATTATTTAAATTCGATACTTAACGATGAAGTATTGAGAATGACCATTATAAAGGACGAATTAACAATTTTAAAGGATAAGTTTGGCGATGAGCGTCGTACCGAAATAATACCATCGGCAGGAGAGTTTAATCCCGAAGATTTCTTTGCCGACGACGATATGGTGCTCACTATCTCTAATTTAGGATATATTAAACGAACACCATTAACCGAATTTAAAACTCAAGGCAGGGGAGGTATTGGCGTAAAAGGCAGTAGCGCACGCGACGAGGATTTCCTTGCCCACATGTTTAGTGCTACAATGCATAACACCATGCTGTTTTTTACCGAAAAGGGTAAATGCTTCTGGCAGAAGGTTTATGATATTCCAGAGGGAACAAAAATTTCAAAAGGAAGAGCAATTCAAAACCTTATTAATATCGATTCGGACGATGTAGTAAAAGCATTTTTAAACGTAACAAGCCTTACCGATCCCGAATATGTTAACAATCATTACATTGTGCTTTGCTCAAAAAATGGTGTAATGAAAAAAATGGCATTGGCCGATTTTACACGTCCACGTCAAAATGGTATTCTGGCAATCACCATCCGCGAAGGCGACAGCCTTATCGATGCCAAGCTTACCGATGGTAATAGCGAAATATTGGTTGCTATCCGATCAGGCCGAGCAATTCGCTTTCCCGAAAATAAGGTAAGAGCAATGGGTAGAACAGCTGCTGGAGTTAGAGCAATAACCATTGCCGAAGGTACCGACGACAAAGTAATAGGTATTATTTGCGTTGAAAATAGCGAACAGGATATTCTTGTAGTATCGGAAACTGGTTTCGGAAAACGCTCAAAAATAGACGATTACCGTATTACCAATCGTGGCGGTAAGGGCGTAAAAACCATTAACATTACCGAAAAAACTGGCAAGCTTATTGCTGTTAAAAGTGTTACCGATAATGACGATTTAATGATTATCAATAAATCGGGTATCACCATTCGCTTAGCGGTATCGAATTTCAGGGTTATTGGGCGCACAGCACAAGGCGTTAAACTCATAAACCTTCGTAAAAACGATGTAATTGCGTCGGTAGCGCAAGTGCCAAAGTCGGAAGACGAAAACGCAGAAACGCCAATAATTGAAGGTGATCCAGATATTGAAATTACTAATGCGGAATAAATTTTTAATAATTACATAAACAAAATTTAATAACAATTTTAAAATGAAGCAGATATCATTATTTATCGTGGTTTTATTTATGTGCTTGATTAATCTGCAAGCACAAACGGAAATTTCTACAGGTCCTAGCTATTCATCGCTCGAAAAAAAGCTCGAAAAAAGCAATAAAACAATCGAAGATCCTAAAAAAAGCACATCGGCGAAAACATGGCTTGAACGAGCAACTTTATTTCAGGACATTGCCGAAGTTAACGTCATTAGTTTGAGATTGGGAATGTCGGCAGGTGAAATTAAGATTTTCTTGAAAGAACCTAAGGAAGTTAAAACAGATGCTAATGGAACAGAACTGTGGGTTTATGACAGAGTAAACCTTACAATTGAAAAAGGTACATTAAAAGGGTGGAACGAAATTCAAGTTATTAATCCAAACCCACTTTCCGAATCATTAATTTGTTATAACAAAGCCATTCAGCTCGATACACTAAATAAATTAACCAAAAAGGTAGGAGAGGGGTTGGTTGTATTAAAAGAATTATACCACAAAAAAGCATTAAATTGCTATTTTTTACAGGACTTTAAGTGTGCCTCAGAGGCATTTGTATCAAAAATTGCTATTAGCGAAATGAAGCAAGTAAATATTGTTGATACAACTATTATTTATTTCGCAGGGCTTACTGCATACGAGTGCAAAAATTACGAAGTCGCTTTAATATATTTTCAAAGGGCAATCGATTTAAAATACAATGAACCAGCATTGTACACTACTTTAAGTAAACTATATATTTCAAATAGCGACACTGCAAAAGCACTTAGCACACTCAAACTTGGTTTTAGTGCTTTTCCTGAAGATGTAGGTATATTAATAGAAATAATTAACTTATACTTAAGTTCTAATGAGAGTGTTGTAGCATTAGAATATATTAACAAAGCCAAAGAGAAAGACCCACTAAATAAGTCTTTTTATTTCGTAGAAGGAACTCTGTACGATAAAGTTGGTAATATGGATAAATCTGTTGAATCGTATAAAAAGGCTATTGAAATTGATACGAGCTACGTTGATTCATATTTTAATCTAGCATTAGTTTACTATAATAATGCCGTAAAATTAACAGATGTTGCTAATACAGAGACAGATAATAAAAAATATTTAGAAAAAAAAGTAATTGCCGATAATGAGTTCGCAAAAGCAATTCCATATATGGAAAAGGCATATTCGATTTCCAAAAGTATTGCAACGCCCGAAAGTCTTGTAAACGTTAAATCGGCACTCGATACTCTGAAACAATTGTACTATCGTTTGAAAATGACAAGTCAGCTCGAAAGGGTTACCAAATTATTAAAGGATTTGAATTAGATAAAAAGCCGCCTAGAGCGGTTTTTTTATTCCAAAATCTTCTATTTAACATAATATAAATTAGAGGACAATAATTGTATTCTTTTTTTAAAACTATTAAACCTAATAAAACGCATTTTCATCAGTAAAAAACCTACAATTATCAAAGCGATGAATCTATATAAACATACGTACGTTAATATGCGAAAATGGTAAATGTGTTAACCAAATAAAAAACCTATTATGAAAGTAATTTTTGTTGAAGAAACCAAAGGTACGCCGCGAGTTGAATTTAACCCGAATGGCGATATGCTTATTGCTGGAAGATCGTTACCTGAAGATCCGTTTTCGTTTTATAACCCTTTGCTCGACTGGGTTAACGAGTGCACCCTGCAATCAATAAACTTCGATATAAGGCTAGAATACATGAATACAAGCAGTTCGAAGCAAATTTATTCGCTGCTCTCAAATATTGCCGAAAACAAACATATTACTTCAGCTACCATAAATTGGTATTACGAAGAAGGCGACGATGATGGTTTTGAAACAGGAAAGGAATTTGAATCGATGTTTAAAATGCCGTTCAATTTTCATGAATATGCCGAAGTGCTTAGTTAAAAATGGAAATATTGAAATACATAGAAATATTTCTTTATTTCTATGTATTTCAATATATTTCTAAGTTATTAAATATGATTGGTTTGTGAATTTTTCTTTGAACTATATGGATAATCTTTGCGAATTTTCCTTAGAATTTGTTCTAGTCCATTTAACTTAATTTCGTAAACTTCGGCTAACATACTTCCCAAATCGTTTTTTGGGAAGCCTTTTTGCTTATACCAAACTACATAATATTCAGGAAGTTCCGATAGATAATACCCTTCATATTTTCCAAAAGGCATTTTTGTGTGTGCTAACTTAATCAGCCTTTTGTAATTAGGTTCAATAATTTCCTCTGGCATTTTTGTTATACCCCCTCTCCTACTTAATTAATTAATATTTATTAACAATTGGTAATCAATTGTTTGTAAAAATAAAACGCAAATAATACAATGCATTATTTGCGTTTTTTTGCTTGATATATATTTCTTATAAACTATCGCCAAAATCGGCTTTAAACTGATTTACAAGCTTTTCGGCCCAGTTGCTTGTTGGTTCTAAGCGTCCGTTAAAGAAACGCAATACGGAAGGTTCCTCAACAAATTTCAAACCTCCTACTAAATTGCGATTTTTGTAAAGCCATGTAAGTCTGTCGAGTACAAATTTGGTTTGTGATAGCGTAAATACGCGGCGAGGAAATGCGAGTCGAAGTAATTCAACATCAGCCAATACATCGTTGCCATCAGCGTCTCTAACGCTCGAAATTGTGCCTCGCTCCATTCCGCGACATCCCGATATTATATACAATGCTGCTGCCAAAGCCCCTGCTGGGTATTGGGATTGTGGTACATGTGGTAAAAATCCCATACAATCTACATGGCAACCAAGCGCTCCAGCTGGAGTTACCACTGGTATTCCAATTTTATCGAGCTCGTTAACCAGGTAAGCAATAAACGATGGCGATTGACTGATAACTGTTTCGTCGGTTGTTTCGCGAATACCAACTGCCATAGCTTCTATTTCGCGAACCGACATTCCACCATAAGTAAGAAAACCTTCGTAAAGAGTTACTAAGTCGCGCATTTTTTCATACAAATCCTTACGGTTAGTGCATATACCGCCTCCTCGTGTTGAACTTACCTTACGGCTCGAAAAATAGGATAAATCGACTAAATTAAACATAGCCAGCAAAATATCCTTTATTGGAGTATTTTTGAATTCAGCTTCGCGTTGTTTAATCATATACGCATTTTCGCCTATTAAGCTGGCATCTAAAAGTGTCATAATCCCATTATCCTTGGCTATTTTGCATACTTCGCGCATATTTGCTATCGAAAAAGGCTGACCACCAATTAAATTAGTCGATGCTTCGAAACGGATAAAAGGGATGCGCTCTGCACCATATTCTTTTATAAGATCTTTAAACTTACTTACATCGATATTTCCTTTAAACGGATTGGTGCTTTTAATTTTAAGGGCTTCGTCGGTATAAATTTCGAAAATTGTTCCACCATTAATTTCCATGTGTGCTTTGGTGGTGGTAAAATGGTAATTCATAGGAATAATATCGCCTTTTTTTATGAATACTTGCGATATAATGTTTTCGGCAGCGCGCCCCTGATGAACTGGCAATACGTACTTGGTGCCAAAAACTTCCTGAATAGCTGCTTCCATGCGGTAAAAACTTTGCGAACCCGCATAAGCATCGTCGGCCTGAAGCATTGATGCAACCTGATTATCGCTCATAGCATTTGTGCCAGAATCGGTTAACATATCCAGAAACACGTCCAATGTATTAAGCTGAAAGGTGTTGTAGCCTGCAGTCTGCATTGCCTTAAGTCGCTGATCGATAGGATTCAAAAATAATTTTTGCACAATCCTAACTTTGTGCAATTCGAGCGGAATTTCTTCGCCACTAAAAAACTTTACTTTACTTGATGAACCTGTACTCATAAACAAATAGTATTTAGATAGTTAAAAAATAAAAATGAATTTGTTGATAATTAATAAAAATCGACTCCGCAATTAAAATCTAGCGCTGTCGCTTTCAAATGTAGTAAGATATTATTAAAAAGTCAAAAAAAATATTTTGAAGATTGAAATTTTTAAAAATTATATATAAGATCTATATATCAATTACA
>JANYAP010000134.1 GCA_025361285.1 Bacteroidales bacterium
TCAGAGATATAAGTATAGTTAGATTGACGGCTATGCCCGCAAGGCTTGGAAGGCACGCTAATTAATAGAGTTGATGGAGAAAAGGTGGTCCCTCGCCAAATGGATGCTTTATCCGTTGGGTTGGAGGTTTTTCGAAATCACGATCACGAATTTGAGAAAGTGCTTGAAAATAAGGTTAATAGCCGAAAAATTGAATTAGAACTAACCTTCCATGAACTGCCAAACGGCTTTATGCTGTCGGCAACCGATGAAGATGGTTTAAGTGCCGAATACATTGAAGTTACCGGTAAAATTTTGGCCGAAAAACCCATCGTAGCCAGCGAATTAATTACACATCAACTGGAAAAACTTGGCGACACTCGTTTTAGTTTTCGCGCTGTAAACCTTAACGTTACTAACATTCCGCACCTAAAGGCTTCAGTTATAAACAATATGCGCCGCAAGGTTATCGAAAAATTAGAATCGGTGCGAATACAAAGTTTTGAAAAAGAAGTATTTGCACATTTAGTTTCTAGTTTTCCATTTCCACAAAAGCAGTTAACGTATCTTGGCAATGTTTCCAATAAATTGGCCGAAATTTTTTACAAACGGCATGGCGTTGATACTATTGAACCAGCTTTTGAAATTGCTAAACTTAAAGGTTCAACTACAGTAATGACTACCAAACACTGCATTCGTTATCAGATGGATGCATGTGCAATTCATCAAAAATCGACTAAAAAACTTAACGAACCTTTGTTTTTGCAAGACAACCACCATACTTATCAACTCGAATTCGATTGTAAACAATGCATAATGAAAGTAATTCTGTTAGTTGGCATTAAACACAACTGATGTTATGTTGTATTTTAAGTTGATTTAGCTTACTTTTGATTAAAAATAGTGAAATATGATTGTTGAAAGAACTAGTAATGAAATTGTGATAAAAGTATCGAAAAAAATTGACACTTTTGGATTTCAACGAATTATGGATTATCTTGATTATCTAGAGATAACATCAAAAAGTAAAGCTACTCAAGATGATGCTGACAGACTTGCTGATGAACTAAATGAAAATTGGTGGTCGAAAAATCGTAAACGGTTTATAAAGTGAGAATTATTGTTGATGCAAATATCGTTTTTAGTGCAATTTTGAACACAAATAGCAGGGTTGCAGATTTGCTTATAAACTCAGAGAGCGTTTTTGAATTTATTTCACATGATTATCTGAAAACTGAACTTCGTAAATATCACAGTAAGATTGCTATGATTTCAAAAATGACTGCAAAGGAGATTGAAATAATTGAATTTAAAATAACAAAGCCTATTACATTTATGTCAGGTGTTAATGTTCCTTCGAGTGTATGGATTCAATCGGAGACATTAACGAAAGATTTAGATGATAAGGATATTCCATATGTTGCTTTTTCTTTGTTTTATAATTGCAAAATCTGGTCTGGAGATAAAGTGCTAAGAAAAGGTTTAGAGCTTAAAGGTATGAAGAACGTTATTTCAACCGAGGAAATTTTTGATTATCGAGATGCAAAAAGAGATATAATTAAATAATACGCCACCTAGCATCGGCTCATATTTAATGTGTGTTCATTGAAGGTTTCGTATTTTCAGCTTCGCCTCACGAGCTTAGCGTGCAGACAAGAAATCGCTCCGAAAAATCCCGCAATGCTTATAGCTGCAGCGATATGAAACATCCATTACACTTCATAACAAACTAGGCAATTATTAAATATGGATTTTTGATCTGACAATAAAAAACAACTTTCAACAGATGAATCTTATAACTCCAACGCATTTTGCTGGTTATGAATTAATTGACACAGGCAATGGCGAAAAGCTCGAGCGTTTTGGTAAGTACATACTTCGACGCCCCGAGCCACAAGCCGTTTGGAGTAAATCGATGCCCGAAAAAGATTGGGAAAAAATGGCACATGCCACATTTAGCCGCGATAAAGGCAATTCGAAGGATGCCGAAAAGGGCGAATGGATTTTAAAGCCAGCAATGCCCGAGCAATGGCTTGTAAATTACAGCTATAATTCGCTGAATATAACTATGCGGTTGGGCTTAACGGCCTTTAAGCACGTTGGCATTTTTCCAGAACAAGCCGAAAACTGGAATTTTATTTACGATTCGCTTGTAAAGTTGAAAATTGCCGAGCCACGGTTTTTAAATATTTTTGCCTATACTGGTGGAGCATCGTTAGCTGCCAAAGCTGCTGGTGCCGATGTGGTGCATGTCGATTCGGTGCGTCAGGTAGTAAACTGGTCGGCCGAAAACATGCAATTAAGCAAGCTCGACGGTATTCGATGGGTTGTTGAAGATGCCATGAAATACCTACGCCGCGAAGTAAAACGTAGCAAAACTTACCACGGCATAATTATCGATCCCCCAGCTTATGGTCGTGGCCCCGATGGCGAGAAATGGATTTTGGAAGAAGGTATAAACGAGCTTTTTGAATGCTGCTCTAAACTTCTCGAAAAAGAGAGCTCATTATTTATTGCAAACCTTTATTCGATGGGCTTTTCGGCACTTGTACCCGAAAATCTTGTAAAACAACATTTCCCTGACGTTAAAAACTCGGAAATAGGCGAAATTTATCTACCCGATAGTTCTGGTAAATGCTTGCCTTTAGGCGTGTTTGTAAGGTTTGTGAGGTAAGCAACTTTGATTTTTGAATTTTTTTGAATGTTCAATAATGCGCAAACTACTAGATAGTTAACAATTAAATAGTTGTGTTTTCTTGTTTTGAACCCAGCAAATGCTTGTTTATCATGCTCAATAAGCTTTTTCGGTTTATGGGCTTCGAAATAAAATCGCTGAAACCTAGCTCCATGCAATGAGATGCGTCCTCAGTTAAAGCAAAAGCTGTTTGAGCAATAACGGGAAGTTCGGGTCGCATTTTGTGTATTTTTTCGAACGCCTCATAGCCACTCATTTTCGATAAGCGAATGTCCATAAGCACAATGCCTATTTCGGCATTTAAAAACGAAATTGCAACGGCCTCTTCACCAGTGGATGCTGTTAATATGGTTGGGTTGGAGGGCATTAATACTGTACTCAAAAAATCTTGATTTATGTAATCGTCCTCCACAACAAGAATTGTATGCCCTGTCCAATCGTACTTGTCCTTATATATAGTTGTATCAGGCTTCTTTAGCTGTTCGTCGGCCAATTTTAGTGGCAAACTAAAATAAAATACCGATCCTTTTTGATGCTCCGATTTAAGCCATATTGTACCACCAAGAAGCTTAACCAAGCCCTCGCAAATAGATAGTCCCAGACCTGTTCCTCCAAAAGTACGGGTTAAATCGTTTTCTACTTGATAAAAACGGTTAAAAATATCCGATTGCATTTTGGTTGGAATGCCAATACCAGTATCCTTTACAAAGAATTCTATTGTGCTGTTTTTAGTGGTTTTGTAGCCAAAACAAACCGACCCTCGGTCGGTAAATTTAAAAGCATTCGAAATAAGATTCATTAGTATTTGTCGAAGCCTCGATTCGTCTGTATATATCGAAATTTCAGCATCTTCCTCGTCAATTTTTTGGCTTAACTGAATATGACTTTTGCCTAAATTATGTTTTTCGTTCTTGTAAAAAAGTTCTAATTCCGAGAATATTTGCTTTAGCGATAATTCGCCAGGAATAATCTGAACTTGATGCGATTCAATTTTCGAAATGTCAACTATATCGGTAATAATATGAAGCAGTTGCTCGCTACTTTTAGTAATTATATTTATGTATTGCTCGCGACTTTCGTTCGACAGGTTATTCCCTTTTAGCAACTCGGCAAACCCAATAATGCCGTTCATTGGAGTGCGTATTTCGTGCGAAATATTTGCCAGAAAGGCCGACTTTAAACGGTCGCTTTCCAAGGCCTTTTCGCGAGTAGCGATAAGAATATCTTCCGTTTTCTTTTGCTCTGTAATATCGGTTGCTATTCCTACTAATCGATATATGTCGTTACCATCGTAAATAGGTATTATTCTGGCCCATATCCAACGTGTTTCGCCATTTGCATTTATAATTCGGTATTTCTCAACATGGTGTTTTCCATTCGGGAAATTATTAAAATCTATCCAATTGTTATACAAATGCTTATCGTCGGGGTGTACCCAATCGATTAGTAAAGAGGGGTTTTGGTAAACTTCGTCGCGACTGCGCCCCCATACTGTTTCGAACATTGGGTTTATGTACAGCATGTGTTCCTTATCGCGAAGCCAGAAAACATCGAGGGTATTGTCGGTTAATTGCCTAAATTTTTCTTCGCTTATCTGAAGTTGATCGAAAATAGTTTGCAGTTCCTTATTGCTATGCTTTAATTCTTCGTTAAGGCTGCTAAGCTGTTGATTAGCTGTTTTTAGCTTACTTTCGGCGGCTAACAAATCATCGTTTTTTTGTTTTATTGTAAGTTCTGTTTTCTTACGTAAGGAAATATCGGAATGTGTTCCTATCATACGCATTGCTTTGCCGTTGTATTCGCGGTCGAACACTTTACCTCTATTTAGCACCCATATCCAGCTACCATCCTTTGAGAGAAAACGATACTCAATTAACCATTGATCCGATTTTCCTTCGAGATGTTTTGAAAGTTGACTTTGTACATGCGCAATATCGTCAGGATGAATGCGTTTCATCCATTCGCTAAATGCTCCTGGAAATTCATAAGGTTCGTACCCCAGCATAGTATAAAAACGAAGATCGAAATAAACTTCGTTAGTTTCCAGTTTCCAGTCCCACATACCATCGTTGGTGGCTTCCATAGCCATCGAAAGGCGATTGCGGCTGCGTTGCAAAGCCTCTTCTACAAGCTTTATATCGGTAATATCGCGAATATTGCCAACAAGCTTAATTAACTTTTCGTTTTCGTCGAATATTAGCAAGTGCTTATCGCTAAGCCATTTGGTTATTCCAACTTTTGGTTTTATTCGGTATTCGAAAGTAAGATTGCATCGTCCGTTGCGAACTTTAATTTTCTGCCAATATTTTATATAATTTTCTCTATCAATCGGATGAACTATTTTGAGAAAGCCAGTTTGGTTATATGCTTGTAATTCCTCGCTAGAGTATCCAGTTAAATCGATAACCGAAGGGCTTAAAAACTCGAACGAAAACGGCTCGTAATTAATACTATACAGCACATCGCGCGAATTTTCTAATATTGCAGTTAACTTAATAATAGACGACTCAAGCTCAATCACCTTTTCGTTGTTTGGTGAAATACTATCCGACTTGTTGGTTTGCTTACGTACGTTCATATCGTTGATAACCAGAATATAAAACCCTATTTTACCAGCCTATAATTAAAGCATGCCTATCATTTCTATTTAACTGTTAATTTACGAAAAATAAACGGAAATAACAAATAGTGGTAAAATAACGAGTACGATTATGCGTTTTAATCCTCCGTGAACGCAATAAGACTAGCCGATGGTGTAATTTTAATGTTAATCATTCCCTGCATGTACGTAATTGCAAACCCCGAAATTATTACTCTGTCGCCTTTTAACTGGCACCATAATTCGCCAGTGCGATGAGAAAGTTGTCGTGCAAAAAGATTTGTTTTTTTTAATTTAGCACTCCAGTAAGGTACTAACGAACTGTGCGCCGATCCAGTAACTGGGTCTTCATCTATTCCAACGGCTGGTGCAAAGAAACGCGATACGAAATCGCAGTCGCTACCTTTGGCAGTTACAATAACACCAAGGCAGTCGAGCTTTTTAAGCAATAAAAAATTGGGCGAAATATTAATAATATCTTTCTCATTATCAAACACTACTACAATATCGCGCGATTTGTATATTTCCGTAAACTTTATTCCTAAAGCTTCTGTAACTTGTTCCTTATTATCGGTATACTTATTAAATTGAAATACAGGGAAATCGAGCGTAATTTTACCATCCACCGCTTGTGAAGCCAACAATATTCCGCTTTTTGTTTTAAACCGAATTGGCTTATTCCCAAAATTGTATATGCTAAATAGAACATGAGCGGCCGCCAGAGTTGCGTGTCCGCATAAATCGACTTCTATTTTTGGCGTAAACCATTTAAGTTGAAACACTTCCTTATCCTCCTTTACCACAAATGCTGTATCGGAAAGGTTATGCTCGGCAGCTATCGATTGCAGAACATCGTCGGGAAGCCACGATTCGAGCATACATACTGCCGCCTGATTACCCTTAAATACCTGCGTTGTAAACGCATCGATATAAAACAATGGTATTTTCATGTCTCTTTAAAATTAAAAAAGCCGCTCGAGGCGGCTTTCAGTTAACTTACAACTTCTTTCCTCAGCCAATGAATTTTTATACTAATATCGTTCAATTGCTTATAAGTATCATCCATATTTTTTTCGTTAACGTTAAATTTAGCGAAACTAGCTTTCAGTTCAAACAGTTTTGTCAAGTATTCTTTAATAATTTTTTCGTTTTCGTAATTTTTTAGTAGGGCAATAAGGTTATCGAGCGAATTCTTCTGATCTGCAATGCGTTCAATAAGCACTATGTCTTTTGCTTTTAGGTTAACCATATTTGTTGCAATATATAGTGCTTCAATCCATCCACCAGCAATTATAAGTGCTGCAGCGCTTCCGCGATCACTTTTTTTGAGATAGTCTTCGGTGGTAGTGTATAATTCGTTGGCAATTTTAACCATCGAATCCTTATTGGTTAAATTAATTTCTATCCGTTTAACGGAAAGAATAAATTTATCGTCGGGAATGCCTAAGTCGACAGCAAGTTTATGCATGTTTTTCAGGTACTTACCCGCCGATTGAAACTGGTCGAAATACTTGGCGTAGCTTAAATCGACAGCGTACACACCCAAATTTAAGGCTTTGGTGGTAGATGTATTGTAGGAAACCACTCTTTCGGGCGCATTTAGCATTTTTTCGTTGTAAGTAGCGCTAATACTTTGAAACAAACTCGACATTTCAACCGATAGATACATGTTATAAAAGATAGGTATGCCACCATCTTTTCCAATGACTTCAGAAATTTCTGTAGAAGCATTTGACAATGTGTCAGTTGATAACGATGCAGGGTTTTTAGTTGAGCCTGAATTGCAGGCTTCGAATACAAGTAAGCTTAAAATAACTATTGTCTTTGTGATAACGTTAACTTTCATCCGTACAAAATTGCTTTTTATAGGTCGGATGCAGCTCACACGTTGATTTTGTTCTTGCAAATTTGCGTTTTGAGTAAAACATGCTCGGTTCATAACATTATGTATTATTTTATGGTTGGTTGCAAATATAACAAAAACTGTAAAACAACTGAAATTTAATATTCGGTTTTCTTTTGTTAAATATTCAGGTTAATTCTTTTTTTGAGGTGCTATGAAAAAATGTTCCTTAGCACACTATGGGACAAAAACGAAAAATACGACCATCATCGGATTCATTATTAGAAACGGTATCACGGATGTTGGTACCTGGTTTTATATTGGAGAACTTTGAAATTTATGGAGCCGTTGAATCTTCTACCGACTGGGTAATAGAGATGCGGGAAAAGGAATCTCTGATACCTATTGAATTACAAGGTTTTAATGATGTTGTGTTTGACGGTTATTGTAATCCAATAGAAACGCGTAGTCATAGTTTCGTCTGCAAGCCCATTTACCTTAAGGTTTATCGTCGACGCTATAAGCGAGCAGGAGAAAACACTCACTACAGCAATAGTTATGATTTAACACTCAAAGGTGTAAAAATGGTTCCCGAGTTAGGGCTTTTTTTAAAAGAATAAAATTGAAGAGGAGCCTGTAAATATCACAACCGTTGCTCGTTCTTTTTGCTTTAAGCCTAAAACTCTTTATATAAATTATCGCAATAC